>JBBIOF010000025.1:0-13370 GCA_037443505.1 Candidatus Rokuibacteriota bacterium | reverse complement strand
AACCGGAAGGACGTCAAGGACGGCGTCATCGCCTACAAGATCGCCGCCCACGCCGCCGACCTGGCCAAGGGCCACCCGCGGGCCCGCGAGTGGGACGACGCGCTCTCCCGGGCACGCTTCGAGTTCCGGTGGGAGGACCAGTTCAACCTCGCGCTCGACCCCGAGACGGCGCGCGCCTTCCACGACGAGACGCTGCCGGCCGAGGGCGCCAAGCGGGCCCACTTCTGCTCCATGTGCGGGCCCCGTTTCTGCGCCATGCAGATCACGCAGGAGCTCCGGCAGTACGCCTCGGGGCGCGGCCTCGCGGCGGACGAGGCGGCCCTCGCCCACGGTCTCAGGGAGAAGGCGGAGGAGTTCCGGCGGACAGGGGGCGAGATCTACCGGCCGGCCTGACTGGCCGGCGTCCCGGCGGGGCCGCCGAGCGCGCGGCGGACGGCGGTCTCCAGCCCCCCGATCTGCAGGGGCTTGCGCAGCAGCGTCACCCCCAGGCGCTCGCGCGCCCCGTCCACCTCGGGCGACGCCGTCAGCATGATGATGCCCACCCTCGGGTCGCTCCGGCGAACGGCCTCCACCACGTCGAGCCCCCGGAGCCCGGGCATCAGGTGGTCGGTGAGGATCAGGTCGTAGCGGTTCCGGCCCAGCAGCGCCAGACCCTCGCCCCCGTCCGCCGCAGCGTCCGCCTCGCAGCCCCAGAGGGCCAGCAGCTCGCACAGCAGGGCGCGGATGTGCCGTTCATCGTCGATGACGAGGACGCGCGGTCGCCGATCGCTCATGGGCCGGTCGCTGGACGACCCACCCACCGTACGGAGTCGAGGCGGGCGGGGCAAGCGGTTGGTGGGGCGCTCCAGGCACGGAGAATCGGCGTGCCGGGCACGAAAACCCGGCAGCTCTCGCGGAGGGAATCGTCAGGCCCACTGCCAGGTGGCGCTGCGCCGGCCTTTTTCCGGAGGCATGCCCGTGGACGCGGATCACTCCGTGCAATTTTTGCGGTGTGGACATCTGTGGATACGTGGATAAGTCCGGAACCCCCAGAGCGGCGGAGCCGGGCACGCCGCGCGTCGCGTCAAGGGGGGGGTGGGACGTCACACCGAGATGTTCCAGAGGAGCTGGGCGCCGAACTGGAGCACGCCGCGGACGTTCTTCCGGTGCGCCGAGGGCAGGACCCACCGCCCCCAGAACACGTACGAGACCTCCTCGAAGGCCAGCGTCTGGATCTCCTCGGCGAGCTGGTGTGGAAGAGGTTCCAGCCGCCCTCCTTCACCGGGTCCTTCTTGGCCCGCCGGGCCACCAGGGTGCTCCAGTCCATGGCCTGCAGGTCCGCCGTGAAGTCGATCTCCTGCAGCAGCTCGCGCGTCACCGGGGTCGCGCCGTGGAGCAGCGCGATGTCCGTGGGGTCCATGAGCACGACGGGCCGGCCGTCGTAGCCCGACTCCTTGACGAGCCGGCGCGCGCGGTCCAGGTCCTGCCGGGGTGGCGCGCCCGCGGCGGTCTCGTACGGCATCCCGCCGCACATGAAGTAGCCGGGGCAGGTCCGGTAGTACCGGGGGCGGCTCCGGCGAGGAAGACCCGGCGACTCACGTGGGTCATGGCATCTCCTCCACGGGTCGCGACGCAGGGACCGGGACCGCCCCGCACGGCTCCGGGCGGGGGGCTCCGATGGTGGCACAGGAGCCGGCGGCCGGCAACCCCTGGGGGGCTACGCGATCTCGCCGGGGTCGATGCCGTGCTCGGTGAGCTTCTTGCGGAGGGTGTTGCGGTTGATGCCCAGGATCTGCGCGGCCCGGAGCTGGTTGCCGCCCGTCTCGCGGAGCACGGCCCGGAGGAGCGGCTTTTCCACCAGCCCGATCATCAGGTCGTAGAGGTTGGCGCTGCCCTGCTGGCGGAGCCCGCGGACGCACTCCATCAGGCGGCGCTCGATGATCTCCTCGAGCGTGGCGTCCACCGCCACGGACGCGGCGGCCGAGACGGGGCCGATGGGCAGGTGCTCCGGCAGGATCACGCCGCCCACCGCCATCACCATGGCCCGCTGGACGACGTTCTCCAGCTCCCGCACGTTGCCGGGCCAGTCGTAGCCCACCAGCCTGTCCAGGGCCTCCGGCGCGACGCCCCGCTCGCCCAGCTCGTCGGCGTACTTGGCCAGGAAGTGCTCCACCAGCAGCGGGATGTCGCGCCGCCGCTCCCGGAGCGGGGGCAGGTTGACGGTGACGACGTTCAGCCGGTAGTAGAGGTCCTCGCGGAAGCGCCCCTCCTTCATGAGGGACTCCAGGTCCCGGTTGGTGGCGGCCAGCACGCGGACGTCGATGCGGATCGACTCGTGCCCCCCCACCCGCTCCACCGTCCGCTCCTGGAGCGCCCGCAGCAGCTTGGTCTGCAGCTCCACCGGCATGTCGCCGATCTCGTCCAGGTAGAGGGTGCCCCCGTGCGCCAGCTCGAACTTGCCGAGCTTGCGCTCCCTGGCGTCGGTGAAGGCTCCCTTCTCGTGGCCGAACATCTCCGACTCCAGCAGGGTGCCCGGGATGGCCGCGCACGACACGGCCACGAACGGCCGGCCCGACCGTCGGCTGTAGTGGTGGATCGCCCGGGCCACCAGCTCCTTGCCGGTCCCCGACTCGCCGCGGAGCAGCACGGTGACGTCGGTGGCGGCGATGCGGCCAATGGTCTTGTAGACGTCCTGCATCCGCGGGTGGCGGCCGATCAGGGCGCTGAACTCCCGCACCTCCTGGATGCCCGAGCGCAGGCGCGCCACCTCCTGGGTGAGCCGGCTGGCGCTGAGCGCGCGCTCGGTGAGCAGCAGCACCTCGTCCAGGTCGAAGGGCTTGGTGAGGTAGTCGTAGGCGCCGCGCTGCATGGCCTTGATGGCGGTGTCCATGGTGCCGTGGGCCGTCATCACCACCACGCAGGCGTCGGGCCGGATGGCGCGCAGCCGCTCCAGGACGGCCAGCCCGTCCATCCCGGGCATCCGGACGTCCAGGAAGGCCAGCTCGAAGGGCGCGGCGTCGAAGGCCTGCACGGCCGCCTCGCCGTCCTTCACGGCGGTCACGTCGTAGCCGGCCTGCCGGAGCCCGCGCTCCAGCACCCAGCGGAGGCTGTCCTCATCGTCGGCGACCAGGATGCGGGCGCTCATCGGGCGATGGGCAGGAAGCAGGTCACCACCGTCCCCCTCCCCTCGGTGGACTCCACGTGGACGGCTCCCAGGTGCTCCTCCATGATGCGGTGGCACAGCGCCAGGCCGAGCCCCAGCCCGCTCGGCTTGGTGGTGAAGAAGGGGTCGAAGATCCGGGGTCGCAGCGCCGCGGGGATGCCCGTCCCCTCGTCGGCCACCTGGACCTCCACCATCGTCCGCTGGCCGGCGCCCACGTCCATCTTGCCGTAGAGCGGGTCGAGGCTCACGCGGGTGGTGAGCGTGACGCGGCCGCCCGCCCTCATCGCCTCCATGGCGTTGCGCACCAGGTTGTGGAAGACCTGGAGCAGGCGGTCCTCGTCGCCCAGGATGGGCGGCAGGCTCGGGTCGTAGCGCCGCACGAAGGCGACGTTCCGGCCGCGCGCCTCCTCCTCGTGCAGCAGCGTCACCCGCTCCAGGAGCTGGTGGAGGTTCAGCGGCACCCGGCGGAGCTGGACGGGGCGGCCCAGGTCCAGCAGGGTCTCGATGATGCGGTTCACACGGTCGACCTCGCGGAGCATCACGTCGGTGTACTCGGTGAGCCTGGCGCCGTCGGCGAGCGCCCGCAGCTCGCGGGCGAGGAGCTGGACGGCGCCCCGGATGGCCCCCAGGGGGTTCCGGATCTCGTGGGCCACGCCGACCGCCATCCGGCCGGCCGCCGCCAGGGTCTCGCCGCGCCGCACCTCGGCCTCGAGCTGGCGGATGCGCGACACGTCCCGCAGGACCGCGACGGCCGCCTCCACGGTGCCGTCGCGGGCGAAGAGGGGCGCGGTCACGATGCTCACGGGCACGGTCCGCCCGTCGGCGGTCTCGACGACGCCCTCCGCCTCCGACCGGCTCTCCCCGGTGGCCAGCGTCTCGGCCAGCCGGCTCGCCACCGAGGCGCCCGGCGGGAACACTTCCTTCAGCAGCCGCCCCTCCGCCCGCCGGATCGAGCGGCCGGTCATCTCCTCGGCGGCGCCGTTCCAGAAGACCACGCGGAGCTCGGGGTCCACCGCGATGACGGCGTCGGGGAGTCCGGCGAGCACGGCCTGGTAGTTCACGACGCCAGCGCCAGGTCGGGGACCGCGTTCATGGACAGCGGGCTGCGCTCGCCGGCGGCCAGGCGCGCCGTCCCCGCCGCGGCGACCATCGCGGCGTTGTCGGTGCACAGGCGCGGGGACGGGATGTGGAGCGTGAGGCCGTGCTCCGTCGCCTGGGCGCCCAGGGACCGGCGGAGGGGCCCGTTGGCGGCCACGCCGCCGGTGAGCACCACGCGCTTGACGCCCAGGTGGAGGGCGGCCCGCACGGTCTTCCGCACCAGCATCTTGACCACCGCGGCCTGGAAGGACGCGGCCACGTCGGCCACCTCCTGCTCGCCGAGCGGGGCATGGCGCTTGACGTAGAGCGATACCGAGGTCTTGATGCCGCTGAAGGAGAAGTCGCGGGCCCCGTCCGTCATCTGGGCCACGGGGAACGGGATGGCTCGGGGGTCGCCCCGCTCGGCGGTTCGCTGGATCACCGGGCCGCCCGGAAAGCCCAGCCCGAGGAGCTTGGCCACCTTGTCGAACGCCTCCCCGGCGGCATCGTCGCGCGTCTGCCCGATCAGCCGGTACTGGAGTGGCGCGCGGGCGTGGTAGAGGGCGGTGTGGCCGCCCGAGACCACCAGCGCCAGGAAGGGGTGCTCCGGCGGCTCGCCCTCCAGGAAGGCGGCGTAGATGTGCCCCTCCAGGTGGTTGACCCCCACCAGCGGCTTGCGGTGCACCCAGGCCAGGGACTTGGCCACCGAGAGGCCCACCAGCAGCGAGCCGACCAGCCCCGGTCCCTGCGTGACCGCGATGCCGTCCAGGTCGGCCGGCCGGACCCCGGCGTCGGCCAGCGCCCGCTCCACTACCGGCACCACCACCTCGAGATGGCGGCGGGAGGCCAGCTCGGGCACCACGCCGCCGTAGGGCGCGTGGATCGCGTCCTGGGAGGCGACCACGCTGGACAGGATGCGGCGGCCGTCGGCCAGGACGGCCGCCGCCGTCTCGTCACAGGAGCTCTCGATCCCGAGAACGACCATCACCGCGCGCCTCCGGGCCGGGCCCGGAAACACGGAAGGGCGATGCCGAGGCGCACCGCCCTTCCCACCGACCGACCGCTCTTACCGGGCCCGGGATTCCGGCGTCGCCTGGGCCTGCCCGCTGCCCGACGTGCGCTGCTCGAGCACGCGCATGGCCTTGATCACGTCGAGCGCCCGCTGCAGCTGCACGTCCTTCTTCAGCTCCTCCATGGGGTCGAGCGGCGGTGCCGCCGGCTTGGCGCTCGCGTCCTTGGGGACCTCGACGACGATGTCGGGCGTGATGCCCTTGCCGTGGATGGACCGCCCCTTGGGCGTGAAGTACTTGGCCGTGGTCAGCCGGAGCCCGGAGCCGTCCGAGAGCGGGATGATGGTCTGCACGGAGCCCTTGCCGAACGTCTGCGTACCCACCAGGACGGCGCGGCCGTAGTCCTGCAGCGCGCCGGCCACGATCTCGGAGGCCGAGGCGCTGCCCTGGTTGACCAGCACCACCATGGGCACGTCCGTGAGCGGCTTCTTGGCGTGGGCCGAGAAGCGCATGTTCTGGTTGCGCACCCGCCCCTCCGTGTAGACCACCAGCTTGCCGTCGTCGATGAACTTCTCGCTCACCTCGACGGCCGAGGTCAGCAGGCCGCCGGGGTTGTTCCGGAGATCGAGGATCAGGGCCTTCATCCCGTTCCGCGAGAACTTCTCCAGGGCCGCGTCCAGGTCGTGCGCGGTCTGCTCCTGGAACTGCCGGAGCCGGATGTAGGCGATCCCGTTGCCCAGGTCCTGGGTACGGACCGAGTGGACGCGGATCTGCTCGCGGGTGATCTCGAAGTCGTGCGGCTCCGTCCACCCCTCGCGCACCACGCTGACGGTGACCTTGGTGCCGGGCTTGCCGCGCATGCGCTTGACGGCGTCGGCCAGCTGCATGTCCTTCGTGGGCAGGCCGTCGATCTTCACGATCCGGTCACCGGGCTGCAGGCCGGCGCGGTGGGCCGGGGTGCCCTCGATGGGCGCCACCACCGTGAGGATGTCGTCCCGCAGGGTGATCTCGATGCCCAGCCCCCCGAAGCTGCCGGAGGTCTCCACCTGCATCTCCCGGTAGCTGTCGGGATCCAGGAACGAGCTGTGCGGGTCGAGGCCGCGGAGCGTGCCCTTGATGGCGCTGTAGATCAACTCCCGGGGCGGCACCTCGTCGACGTACTGGTTCTGGACGATCGAGAGCACCTCCGTGAACAGCCGCAGCTGCTCGTACGTGGCGCCGCTGTCCGTCCCCTTGCTCACCGCCGACCCGCCGACGGACAGCGTGAGCACCACCAGGAGTGAGCCGATCACGAACGCCTTCTTCATGGAGTCCCCCTCAGCCCCGTTGACGCAGCCACTCGGCGGGGTCCTGCGGCTTGCCCTGGAACCGCACCTCGAAGTAGAGGCGGGCCCCCGCCAGCGATCCGGTGTCCCCCACCGTGCCGATCCGCTGTCCCTGCCGCACCTCGTCGCCCTCCTTCACCAGGATCTCGGCGACGTGCGCGTACAGCGTGTAGTACTCGCGCCCGTGGTCCAGGATGATCAGGTTCCCGTACCCCTTGAACCATCCCGTGTAGACCACCTGGCCGGGATACACGGCCACGACGTCCGTGCCCTCCGCGGCCTCGATGTCCACGCCGTTGCGGAACGTCCGGGTGCCGAACCGCGGATGGACCTGCGGTCCGAAGGCGGCCACGATCCGGCCCTCGGTCGGCCAGGGGAGGCGCCCTCGCAGGCCTCCGAAGCCCACGGCGGGCGGCGGCGCGCCTGGGGTGCTGGGCGGCGGCACCCTGGCCAGGCGCCGCTGCCTGGCCTGCAGCTCCCGGACGAATGCTTCGAGGCGGCGGGCGGCCTCGCTGAGCTCGCCCACCATGCGCTCGTGATAGGCCCGCTCGTCCTGGACCCTGGCCAGCAGGGCACGCCGCCTGGCCGCTTCCCGGTCGACCTCGGCCTGCTCCCGCCTGGCCTCGGCCCGGAGCCCCGCCAGCTCTTCCTGCCGGACCTCTTCCCGCTTCTTCCGGTCCGCAAGGCTTTCAGAAGTAACACGATACTCTCGAATGACGCGGGCGTCCAGGGCGGCCAGGCTGCCCAGATGCCTGAGCAGCGCCATCCGCGCCGTGGGATCCTCGCCCCCCAGGATCACGGGCAGGGCGGCTCCCTGGGCGTGGATCCTGTACATCGTGCGGAGCCTCCTGGCCAGGGCCTGCTCCTGCCCCGCCCGCTGGGCCTGCAGCCGCTCGATGTCGCCCCGGAGGCCGGCGATCTCGGCCTGGAGCCGCCTGATCCGCGCGTCGAGCCGCGCCACCTCGCGCTGCTTGTCGGCGAGCCGGCGCTCGATCTGCTCCAGCTCGGCCAGGAGCGACGTCTCGCGGCGGCGCGCCTCGGCGGCCTTCTCGCGCTCCTGCCTGAGCCGCCGCTGGGTGTCCTGCAACCGCCGCTGCTCCGCCTGGAGCGACTCCTCCTTCCGCTCCGCCGCCGCAGGCAGGACCGCGAGGCCCAGGGCCGCCACGATCACGAGCCCGGCCGCGTGCCGCCTCACGCGAGCCCTCCCTTGCCCCGGGCCAGCCAGCCCCCGACGGCACCGAGGCCGGCCCCCGACGCCAGCAGCACCAGCACGCTGAGCGGTGTGAGGAACGCGAGCCGCGGCAGCCCCAGGGTGAGGGTCAACAGCGGCTCGAGCCGCGGGGCCGTGAGCCGGTGGACGGCCAGCAGGGCCAGCAGCGCCAGCGCCGCCCCCACCAGGCCCTGGATCATGCCCTGGAGCAGCAGGGGCAGGCGCACGGCCGCCTCGGGCGCCCCGACCAGCCGCATGATCTCCGTCTCCTCGCGACGCTGGTGCAGCACGAGCGTGGTGGAGGTGGTCACGGTGAGCATGGCGGCCAGGGCCAGGGCCGCGCCCAGGCCCAGCCCGATGACGGCCAGCAGGCGCTGCCAGTCGGCCAGGCGCTCGATCCACTCCACCCCGCCCGCCACCTCCTCCACCTCCGGCAGCGTCCCCAGCCGCGTGATGAGCGCCCGCGCGCCCTCGGGCGTGGCCCCGGCGGCCGAGGGCGTCACCTCGATGGTGGCTGGCAGCGGATTCGCCGGAAGCTGGTCGGCCACCGCGGCGTCCTTGCCCAGCACCCGCTTGAGCGAGGCGAGCGCCTCGGCCTTGCTCACGTAGCGCGCCGACGCCACGTCGGGCAGCGCGGTCACCCGCTGGACGAGCGGCGCCACCTCGCCGGGGGGCGGCTCGCGGCGGAGGTAGACGATGATGCGCACGCGCTCGCGCCAGTCCGCCACCGCCCGGCCCAGGTTGAACGACAGCAGCCAGAACCCGCCCAGCGCCACCAGGGAGAGCATGATCAGCACGATGGCGCTGACCGCCACCCGGCCGGCGCGCCGGAGGTCCCGCAGGGCCTCGCCCAGGAGGAAGGCGAGCACTACCCCTCGTCCTTGACCAGGCGGCCCGCTTCCAGCACCAGCGTGCGGCGCCGCATCCCGGCCGCCAGGCGCGACTGGTGGGTGGCCAGGACGACGGTGGTGCCGCCCGCCCAGATGTCCCGGATGACCCCGAGCACCTCGGCGGCCATGGCCTCGTCCAGGTTGCCCGTGGGCTCGTCGGCGATCAGGAGGGCCTGCCGGCGGGCGATGGCGCGCGCCAGGGCCGCGCGCTGCGCCTCGCCCTGGCTGAGCTGACCTGGATAGGCCTGCGCCCGCGCCGACAGCCCCACCGCCCGGAGCGCCTCGAAGGCGCGGGCGGTGATCTCGCGGCGGGGCGTGCCCGTGACGCGGAGGACGAAGGCGATGTTCTCGTACACGGTGCGGCCCGGCAGGAGCCGCGCATCCTGGAAGACGACGCCGATGGACCGCCGGAGGGCCGAGACCTCGGAGCGCGTGAGCGTGGACAGGGCCGAGCCCAGCACCTCCACCTCGCCCTCCGTCGGCACCTCCTCCCGGTAGAGGAGGCGGAGCAGCGTGGTCTTGCCGGCGCCGCTGGGCCCCGTGAGGACGACGAACTCGCCCTTGGCCACCCGGAACGAGACGTCGGTGAGCGCGGGAACCTTCACCGGGCCCACCTCGTAGACCTTGGACACGCGGTGAAGCTCAATCATCGGGGGCCCCTCGATTATAGCGGCTGCCGCGGCCCCGCTCAGAGTTTCGAGAGCTTCTCCTCCAGGAGGCGGTTGACGATGCCGGGGTTGGCCTTGCCGCCGGTGGCCTTCATGACCAGGCCCACCAGGGCCCGGGCCGCCACCGTCTTGCCCTTCCGGTAGTCCTCGACGGGGCGGGGGTTCTGCGCGATCACCTCGTCGACGATGCGGGAGAGTGCCGCGGTGTCGGCCACCTGGGTGAGCCCCTCGCGCTCCACGATGGTCCGCGCGTCCTCGCCCGTGCGGACCATGCGGTCGAACACGTCCTTCGCGATCTTGCCGCTGATGGTGCCGTCCTCGACGAGCCGCAGCAGCCCCGCCAGGCGCCCGGGGGTCACGGGCGAGGCCCGGAGGGCGCCCTCGTCGTCGCCCGGCAGCACGCGGAGCAGCTCGGACATGATCCAGTTCGAGACGGTCTTGGCCTGGGGGAACTCCCGCACAGCCGCCTCGAAGTACTCGGCGAGGGCCCGGGTCTGGGTGAGGACGTCGGCGTCGTAGGGCGGCAGCCCGTACTGGCTCACCAGGCGCTGGCGCCGCGCCCGGGGGAGCTCGGGCAGGCCGCGGCGGAGGTCCTCCACCCAGGCCGGGTCCAGCGCCAGCGGGGTGAGGTCGGGCTCGGGGAAGTACCGGTAGTCGTGCGCGTACTCCTTGGACCGCATGGCGCGGGTGACGCCCCGGTCGGCGTCCCACAGGCGGGTCTCCTGCACGATCCGCTCGCCGGCCTCGAGCGCCCGGGCCTGGCGCTCCACCTCGAACTCCAGCGCGCGCTGCACGCTGCGGAAGGAGTTCATGTTCTTGATCTCCACCTTGGTGCCGAAGGCGTCCGACCCCCGCGGGCGCAGGGAGACGTTGGCGTCGCAGCGCAGCGAGCCCTCCTCCATGTTGCCGTCGCAGACGTCCAGGTAGATCAGCACCGCCCGGAACGCCTTGAGGAAGGCGGCCGCCTCCTCCGGGGAGCGGATGTCGGGCCGGGACACGGTCTCCATGAGCGGCACGCCGGACCGGTTGAAGTCCACCAGGCTGGCCTGGGCGGTCTCCAGCGTCCCCTCGTGGACCAGCTTCCCCACGTCCTCCTCGAGGTGCAGGCGCTCGATGCCCACCCGCCGCACCGAGCCGTCGGGCAGGTCGACCTCCAGCCAGCCGTCCCGCGCCAGGGGCTCCTCGTACTGGCTGATCTGGAAGTTCTTGGGCATGTCCGGGTAGTAGTAGTGCTTCCGTGCGAAGCGGCACCGCTCGCTGACGCGGCAGTTGAGCGCCAGCGCGGTCCGCACGCCGAGCTCCACGGCGCGCCGGTTCACCACCGGCAGCACGCCCGGCATGCCCAGGCACACGGGGCACGTCTGGGTGTTGGGCGGGGCGCCGAAGGCGGTGGGGCAGCCGCAGAACATCTTGGACCGGGTGAGGAGCTGGGCGTGGATCTCCAGCCCGATGACCACCTCCCAGCCGGACGCCGGCCGCGCGCTCACGCCAGCTCCGGGCGCCGGGCGACCCAGCCGGTGGCCTGCTCGTAGGCGTGCGCGGCCCGCAGCACGGTGGGCTCGTCGAAGGGCCGGCCGATGAGCTGCAGCCCGATGGGCAGCCCCGCGGGCGAGAACCCGCAGGGGACGGAGATGGCCGGCAGGCCGGCCAGGTTCACCGGGATCGTGTAGGCGTCGTTGAGGTACATGGACAGCGGGTCCTGCTTCTCGCCGTGCGCGAAGGGGACGTTGGGCGTGGTGGGGGCGACCACCAGGTCCACCCGCGCGAACGCCCGCTCGAAGTCCCGGCGGACGAGCGTGCGCACCTTCTGGGCGCGCCCGTAGTAGGCCTCGTAGTAGCCGGCCGAGAGGACGTAGGTGCCCAGCATGATCCGGCGCTTGACCTCGGCGCCGAAGCCCGCGGCCCGCGTGCGGCCCGACATCTCGATCAGGTCCCGGGCCCCGGGCACCCGCAGGCCGTACTTGACCCCGTCGTAGCGGGCCAGGTTCGAGGAGGCCTCGGCCGGCGCCAGGATGTAGTAGACGGCCACGCCGTACTCCGTGGTGGGCAGCGAGATCTCCTCCACCGCGGCGCCCAGCTCGGCGAGCGCGGCGATGGCCCGGCGCACCGCGCGCTCCACGTCGGGGTCGATGCCCTCGGCGAAGTACTCGCGCGGCACGCCCAGCCGGAGCCCGCGGACGTCCCGGCCCAGCGCGGCGGTGTAGTCCGGCACCGGCTCGTCCACGGACGTGGCGTCCAGCGGGTCCCGCCCGGCGATGGCGCCCAGCAGGAGGGCCGCGTCCCGGACGTCGCGGGCGAGGGGGCCGATCTGGTCCAGCGACGACGCGAACGCCACCAGGCCGTAGCGCGACACGCGCCCGTAGGTGGGCTTGAGCCCCACCACGCCGCAGAAGGCCGCGGGCTGGCGGATGGACCCGCCGGTGTCGGTCCCCAGCGCCGCCGCCGCCAGGCCGGCCGCCACCGCGGCCGCGGAGCCGCCCGAGGATCCCCCGGGCACCCGGCCCGGGTCCCAGGGGTTGTGCGTGGGCCGGAACGCCGAGTGCTCGGTGGACGAGCCCATGGCGAACTCGTCCATGTTGGTCTTGCCCAGCAGCACCGCGCCCGCGTCGGCCAGCCGGGCCATCGCCGTCGCGTCGAAGGGCGGGACGTACCGCTCCAGGATCCTCGAGCCGCACGTGGTGGGCACGCCGCGCGTGGAGAGCACGTCCTTGAGCGCGATGGGCACTCCGTCCAGCGGCGAGCGGGGGGTGCCGCGGCGGTAGCGCTCGTCGGCCGCCCGCGCGGCCGCCAGCGCGTGGTCCCGCGTCACCGTGAGGTAGGCGCCCACGCGCCCGTCGAGCTTCGCGATGCGCTCCAGGTACGCCTCGGCGGCCTCGGTGGGCGTCACCGCGCCGCGGGCGTAGGCCGCGGTGAGCTCGTGGACGGTGAGCCGCGTCGCGTCAGTCTTCAATGATCCGCGGCACCCGGAAGAACTCGCCCGCGGGGTCGGGCGCGTTGGCCATCGCCTCCTCCCGGGCCAGGCCCGGGCGGGGCTCGTCCCCGCGCATGACGTTCACCAGCGGCACGGCGTGGGAGGTGGGCTCCACGCCCTCCACGTCCAGCTCGCGGAGCTTCTCCACGTAGGCGAGGATGGCGCTCAGCTCGGCCTGCATGCGCGCCGTCTCGGCCTCGGAGAGCGCCAGCCGGGCCAGCCGGGCGACGTGCTCCACGTCCTTCCGCTCGATCACCTCAGAGCTCCTCCAGGTGCGCGTACTGGAGGGACAGCCGCTTGCGCCCCCCGGCGGCGAACCGCACCGTCACGATGGTGTCCTGGCCCTCCCGCTCGACGCCGACCACCAGCCCGTCGCCCCACCGCGCGTGGCGGACCCGGGTGCCCACGCGGAACGGCAGGTCCGCGTCCCCCGGCGCGGCGAAGCCGACCTCCTCCAGCGAGGCGGCGGGGGCCGGCGGCTCGCTCCGCGCGTTGAGCAGGTGGAGCTGGCCCTCCGGCATCTCGCGGAGGAACCGGGAGGGCTCTCCCACGCCGTAGCCGTGGATGCGCCGGTGGAGCGCCCAGCTCAGGTAGAGCCACTGCCGCGCCCGGGTGAGACCAACATAGCAGAGCCGCCGCTCCTCCTCGACCTCCTCGGGGTCGGCCATGGAGCGGGCGTGGGGGAACACGCCCTCTTCCAGGCCGGTGATGAACACCGCGGGAAACTCGAGCCCCTTGGCGGAGTGGAGCGTCATCAGGGTCACCCGCGACTCGCCGTCCTTCAGCTCGTCCACGTCGCTGGTGAGGGCGATCCCGTCCAGGAAGCCCTCGAGCGTGGCCTCGGCCGCCCCGTGGGTGTACTCCTCGGCGGCCGCCACCAGCTCCTCCAGGTTCTCCAGGCGCGCCTCGGCCTCGGGCGTCCGCTCCTGCTCCAGCGCCTGGCGGTAGCCGGACGCCTTGAGCACCAGGTCGATGAAGGCCGGCGGGGCGAGGTGCGCCCGCTCGGGCGCCAGGCGCGCGATCAGCCGGGCGAACTCCTCCAGCGCCTGGCGCGTCCGGCCCCGCACGTCGGCGGGC
>JBBIOF010000024.1:0-14203 GCA_037443505.1 Candidatus Rokuibacteriota bacterium | reverse complement strand
GCAGCTCGGCTGCCATCGGGAGGCCCGGGCGTTCTTCTGGTGTTTCATGCACGCGTCGCGGCGGACGCTGCCGCGGCTGCACGTCCTGTACCGGCTCGACGGCGGCACGCAGTCCGCCGAGCGCGCGCTGCCGCTGGCCGGCTACCGGGGCTCCCGGCCCGTCCGGGTGGGCAACGGCGCCGCCGGCCAGCTCCAGCTCGACGCCTACGGCGAGCTGGTGGACGCGGCGTACCAGTACGTCCAGCGCGGCTACAGGCTCGGCCGCGAGACCGCGCGCGACATCGCCGGGGTGGCCGAGTTCGTGTGCCGCCGCTGGCGCGACCCGGACGCGGGGCTCTGGGAGGTCCGCGCCGGGCCCCGCCACCACACGCAGTCGAAGGCCATGTGCTGGGTCGCCCTGGACCGCGCGAGCCGGCTGGCCGACGCCGGGCACGTTCCGGCCCGGAGGGTGGCGCGCTGGGTGAGCGAGGCTGGCGCCATCCGGCGGTTCGTCGACGAGCGGTGCTGGTCCGCCGCCAGGCGCAGCTACGTCTGGTACGCCGGCGGCGAGGACCTGGACGCGAGCCTGCTCCTGCTGCCCATCATGCGGTACGACGCACCCGACGCGCCCCGCCTCCGCGCGAGCGTCGAGGCCGTGCGCCGCGAGCTCGCCGCGGGCCCGCTGCTCCGCCGGTACACGGGCGACGACGGGCTCGCCGGCGCGGAGGGCGCCTTCACGTGCTGCTCCTTCTGGCTGGCCGAGGCGCTCGCCGTCTCCGGCCGCACGAGGGAGGCGGAGGACCTCATGGACGAGATGGTCGGCCTCGCGAACGATGTGGGGCTCTACGCGGAGGAGGTCGATCCGGCGTCCGGGGCGTTCCTCGGGAACTTCCCCCAGGGGCTCGTGCACCTGGCCCTGATCAGCGCCGCCGTCGCGATGGCCGAGCGGGGCCGGTGAGCCTCTGGGGCGCCCTGGCGGGGGGCTTCGCGGGCACGCTGGTGCTCACCACGGCGCTGTCGGCCGGCAGCCAGCTCCGCCTGACGAGGATCGACATCCCGTTCCTGCTCGGCACGGCGTTGACCGACGACCGCACGCGGGCCAGGGTGCTCGGGTACGTGCTGCACTTCGCGGCCGGGCTCGGGTTCGCGCTGGTCTACTACGCCGGCTTCGCGGTGCTGGGGCGGGCCGGCTGGGAGCTGGGCCTGCTCTTCGGCTTCGCCCACGCGCTGTTCGCCGGGACGACCCTGGTCAACGTGCTGCTCCCCGCGGTGCACCCGAGGATGGGGACGCCGGACAGTGCCGCGGACGCCTCCCCGCTGCTGGAGCCCCCGGGGTTCATGCTGCTGAACTACGGGCGGACGACGCCCGTGCTCACGGTCGCCGCCCACCTGGCGTACGGAGCGATCGTGGGGTTCTTCGCGGGCGCCGCCGCGCGCTGAGGTCGCGCACCCCACCTTCTCGCGCGGCAGGCCGTCGTCCCGGGCCCGGATCGCGCCGCCTCACCCCGCCGGCCGCCCCTGGTCCCCTCCCAGGTACACGTCGATGACGGCGGGGTCGGCGGCGACGGCCTCCGGCGGGCCCTCGGCGATCTTCTCCCCGGCGCTCAGCACGACGATGCGGCGCGAGAGGTCCATGAGGGCCCACACGATGTGCTCGACCATGAGCACGGTGATCCCGCGGGCCGCGAGCTTCCGGACCAGCGCCATGGCGTCGGCCGTCTCGGCGGGGTTGAGGCCGGCCATGAACTCGTCCAGCAGCAGGAGGTGCGGGGAGGTCGCGAGCGCCCGGGCGAGCTCCAGGCGCTTGCGGTCGATGAAGGTGAGCTGCGAGGCCGGCACCTCCGCCCGGTCCGCCAGCCCGACGAGGGCGAGGCAGCGCTCGGCCTCCGCGGCGGCCTCGGCGGCGGTGCCCCGCCCGCGCCCGTAGAGGCGGCCGACCAGGACGTTCTCCAGGGCGGTGAGGCCGGCGAAGATCCGGACGAGCTGGAAGGTGCGCGCGACGCCGAGGGCGCAGATGCGGTGGGGCGCCAGGCCCGCGATGTCGCGCCCGCGGAGGCGGATGCGCCCGGCGTCGGGGGCCAGGGCGCCGGCGATCAGGTTGAAGAGGGTGGTCTTGCCCGAGCCGTTCGGCCCCATGATGCCCAGCAGCTCGCCCTCCTCGAGCGTGAAGCTGACGTCGTGCACGGCCCGGACGCCGCCGAACCGCTTCGACACCCGCTCCACCTCGAGGAGGGGCATGCCGCGGGCGGCCGGGCGTCAGCGCCTGGCGAAGGGAGGCGCCGGGTAGCCGAGCTGGGCCGTCGCGGACTCCTTCGGCCAGACCAGCTCCTGCTTGCCGTTCAGCCACTGCACGAACACCGACTGGACGATGCCGGTGCCGTCCGGCCGGAACTTCACGGGTCCCACCACGGTCGTCATGCTCGTGGCGGCGATGGCGTCGCGCACCCTGTCCCGGTCCAGCGCGCCGGCCCGGGCGACGGCGGCGGCCACGATCTGCACGCAGGCGTAGGAGGGGCCGGCAATGGGGTCGGCCGGGCGCCCCACCTTCTTCAGGTGCGCCTCGTTCAGCTCCCTCACGCCGGGCGCCTTGACGGCGTGGTGCCAGCCCGGGGCGAGGACCACCCAGTCGCCGTCCTTGCCGAGGTTCCTGGACCAGATGGGCGCGTCGGGCGCGCGGATCAGGACGGTGAGCTTCGGCGTGAAGCCGAGCTCCTTCATCTGCTTGATCATGGTCATGCCGTCAGGGGGCGTGGGCACGGCGAACACGGCGTCCACGTTCGCCGCCCTGGCCTTGAGGATCAGGTCGGAGAAGTCGCGGGCGCCCGGCGCGTACTCGCCCTGGACGGTCACCTGGTAGCCCGCGGCCTTGCCGCCCTCCACCCAGGCGGCGGCCATCTCGCGCCCCCAGTCCGTCTTCTCCTGGAAGACGGCCACGGCCTTCGGGCGCTCGGCGGCGGGGATCAGCGAGAGCAGGCCCTGCATGGCGTCGCCGATGTCCGGCGACTTCCAGAAGGGTGAGAAGAGGTAGCGGAAGCCCTGCTGGTGGACCTTGTGGAGCGCGAAGGCCACGCCGCAGTAGGGGATGCGGTTCTTCTCCGCCACCGACGCGGCCGCGGCGTGCAGGTCGGAGCCGAAGCCGCCCAGGTAGGCCACCACGCCCTGGGCCGCCAGCGTCTCGAAGCGGGCCACCGTCTTGGTGGCGTCGGACTCGTCGTCCAGCAGCACCAGCTCCAGCGGCATCTTCTTGCCGCCCACGGTGACGCCGCCGGCCGCGTTCAGGTGCTCGACGGCGATCTCGTAGCCCGCCCGCACCTGGGCGCCGCCCCCGCCGTAGCGACCGGTGAGCGGGACGACCGCCCCGAGCTTGATGGACTCGGCCGCGGCGGGCAGGGGCCCGATGCCGACGAACGCCAGCGCGAGCAGGGCAAGCAGTCTCATCGGTCTCCTCCTGTGGAGGCGCCGGCCGGCCGGCCCCAGACCAGTCGGGCGGTCTCCGCCACGCGGTGGAGCTTGCGCCGCTGGTCCTCCGGGCTGACGCGGTTGCCGGCCATGGTGGAGGCGAAGCCGCACTGGGGGCTCAGCGCCAGCCGCTCGAGGGGAACGAACTTCGCGGCCTCGTCGATGCGCCGGCGCAGCTCGTCCACGCTCTCGAGGCGGGGCTTCTTGGTGGTCACCAGGCCCAGGACCACCACCCGGTCCTCGGGCATGGCCCGGAGCGGCTCGAAGCCGCCGGAGCGCTCGTCGTCGTACTCCAGCAGGAAGCGCTGGAACCGGCTCCGGGTGAACACGCGGGCGATGGGCTCGTAGCCGCCGCTGGCGTAGAACATGGACTGGTTGTTGCCCCGGCAGATGTGGAGCGCGAAGGTGACGCCCGGGTGGTCGCCGATGACGGCGTTGTCCATCTCGATGCAGGCGTCGATCAGCCGGTCGGGGTCGCTGCCGCGCCGGCGGTAGCCCTCGCGCAGCTCGGGGTCGAGCAGGGCGGCGTACTGCGGCGCGTCGACCTGGACGTAGGTGCAGCCCAGGCGCACCAGCTCGTCCACCTCGCGGCGGGTGAGGTCCACGATGTCGGCCAGGTAGGCGTCGCGGGTGGGATAGGCGCCCTTCGACGTCTCCGGGTCCCAGTAGGCGGCCGCCTGCTGGGTGCTGATCAGGGTCACCTTCACCTGCCGGGCGGTGCGGGCGCGGAGGTAGACGAACTCCTCGGCACACATGCTGCGCCGCCAGCGCAGCCGGTCCACCACCACCGGCCGCCTGAAGATGAGCTCTCCGCCCTGCTCGTCGCGGAAGGGGATGGCCCAGCCGCCGAGCCGGTCGAAGCCCTCGACGGCGTCGATCAGGTGGCCGAAGAAGGCGTAGCGCCGCAGCTCGCCGTCGGTGACCACGTCGAGGCCCGCGGCCTCCTGGAGCGCCACCGCCTCGTCCACCGCGCGGTCCTCGATCCGCTTGAAGGCGGCGGGCGCCAGGCGGCCCGCCTCCAGCGCCTCGCGGGCCTCGACGAGGTACGGCGGCCTCAAGAGGCTTCCCACCACGTCGCTCCGGATCTCCATGACTGCCTCCCGGGGGCGGCGGCGGGGCCGCCGCGTGCTCCCTGGTACAGCGCGGACGACGCGACCGTCAAGCCCCAAGTTGGGCCCCGGCCGGCGCGGCCGGGCGCGCCGGGTCAGCCCGCGTGCCGGGCGAACCGGGGCACGACCTCGGTGGCCAGCAGCTCCATGGACCGGCGCCAGAGGCGGGGCCGGTCCCAGTCGTGGCCGGCCACGAGCAGCGTCCCGAAGGGGCCTGCCTCGTCGCGCAGGGCGACCAGCTGGTCGAGCACGCGGCCGGGGCTGCCGGCGATGACGAGCGCCCGCTTGACCATGTCCACCGTGAGGTCCTCGTCGGGCGTCTCCAGGTCGGGCTTCAGCATGTAGAGCGCCTTCCGGGCGTGGGCGAAGCTGTGGTGGAAGAAGCGGTAGTAGAAGCTGAGCGCGCTGTCGGGGTCGGCCAGGTAGTCCTCGGCCTCGGCGTCGCTCTCGGTGACCAGCACCGTGCGCGACACGCGCCAGACGTCGGGGTCGGGCCGGCGGCCGGCGCGCTCGCAGCCCTCGGCGTACTGCTCCCAGTGGCCGCGGAGATACCGGCGGTGGAAGAAGTTGCCGGAGACGGGGATCCAGCCGCGCTCCCCGGCCGTGCGGGCGCTGGCCGAGTTCGGGGCGAGGATGGAGAGCGCGATGGGCGGGTGGGGCCGCTGGAGCGGCCGCGGGATCCAGCCCACCCCGAACTCGGGCCAGACGTTGTGCTCCAGCGAGACCTTCCAGAACCGGCCGTCGATGCGGTAGGGCGGGTCCTGGGCCCAGAGGCGGAGGATGGTGTCGATGGACTCGAGGACCATGGCGGGGCGCTGGGAGTTCTCGCCCACGTCGAACAGCTCCAGGTCGCTGGCGAGGCCCCCCGGGCCGATGCCCAGCACCAGCCGGCCGCCGGAGAGGTGGTCGAACATCGCCGCCTGGGCGGCCACGACGGCCGGGTGGAGATGGGGCAGGCCGATGACCCCCGTCCCCAGGCGGATCCGGCGGGTGCGGTCGACCAGGGTGGCCAGGAAGATCAGGGGCGAGGTCACTCGCTCGCTCCACGAGCTGAAGTGCTCGCCCACGAAGACCTCCGTGAAGCCCAGCCGCTCGGCCAGGACGATGGCCTCCCGGTCCTCCTCGAGGACGGCGGCGTAGTCGCGACCGGGGTGGTGGAAGGGCATGGTGAACATGCCGAGCCGGACGGTCATCGAGGCTCCTCCGCGCGGCCCGCCTACGTCCGCCGCGCGAGCCCCAGGCGCGTCTCCAGCAGGGTCCGGATCTCCGCGGCGGCCGCCCGCCAGAGCGGGCCGCCGGGCACGTCGTACTCGGCCTGGACGAGCCTCCGGTACTCGGCCATGGCGGCGTCCTGCGCTGCCTTGTCCGGCCCGGCCGCGTCCAGCGTGCGGGCCCGGATGCCCACCACCTTCGCGGTGGCGGCGTGGGCGCGCTCGATCCAGCGCCCGATCTCGTTCCAGTCCTCGTCGAAGAACGCCACGACGGGGATGGACCGGTAGCCGTTGTTGAGGAAGCAGTCGGTGAGGTCCAGGTTCTGGTCGCGGAAGAACACGCGCAGCTCGCACCGGGGCATGGCCTCGGCGATGCGCGCGACGAGCGGCGAGTTCCGGTGGACGTCGCCGCACCAGTTCTCGGCCAGCATCAGCACGTAGCGCACCTGGGTGATCCCGCCGAAGAACGTCCGCTCCTCCTCGGTCAGCACCGCCTTGCGGTAGTTGTCCTCCGTGCGGCTCCGGGTGTCGCCCATCTGGGCCAGGTAGTCCTTCCAGGTCATGCCGGTGGCGAACCGCTGGGCGTCCAGGGGGATCCTGAGCTGAGCCATGTCGTCTCCTATCGCCCGGCCAGGGCTTGCTTGAACCGGCGGACGTGGCCGATGACGTCGCCGTCGAACCTGCCGTCCGAGAGGCCGGGGGCCACCTTCACGGCGACCACGAAGGGCCCGTCCTCGGAGAAGATCCTGTCGTAGGCCCGCCCGAGCTCCTCCTCGGTGCGCACCTCCAGGGCCCGCTCGATTCCCGCCCCGCGGGCGATGGCGGCCAGGCTCGACCGCGCCGCGGTGGCCGTGGGCTGGCCGCCGGTGGTCTGGTGCAGCTCGTTGTCCCAGACGACCAGCGCGTAGTTGCGGGGCGCCTCGGTGGCGATGGTGCAGAGCGAGCCGAGGTTCATGAGCAGCGAGCCGTCGCCGTCCAGGCAGATGACGCGCACGTCCGGCCGGGCCAGGGCGATGCCGAGCCCGATGGAGGAGCACTGGCCCATGGCGCCGTAGGTGTAGCAGTTGAGGGGGCGGTGGGCCAGGTGCTGGAGGTCGAACGAGGCCTGTCCCAGGTTGGCGACCACCACCTCGCCGGTGAGCCGCTCGGCCAGGAGGCTGGTGGCGCGGGCGCGGGTCAGGGGCGCACTCATAGCTTCTTGCCTCCCGTGAGCTCCGAGGGCAGCACGAGCGCCACGGGGAGCGAGCGCGTGTAGCCCAGCGTGACGAGCCCGTCGGCCTGCGCCTCCAGCTCGGCCACGGAGGTCGGGCGGATCCAGCGGATGCCGAGCGCGTCCAGCACGGGGCCGGTGGCCTGCCCCATGGGGACCTGGGCGGGATTGAACTCGCCCAGGTCGCCGCGGTGGCTCATGACGAGCACCAGGGGGATCTGGCTGGCGACGTTGAGCGACGCCAGCGCGTTGACGCAGTTGCCGAGGCCGCTGTTCTGCATGAGGAGCGCGCCGCGGCGGCCGGCCAGCCACGCCCCCGAGAGCAGCCCCACGCCCTCCTCCTCGCGGGTGACGGTGACGACGCGACACTGGGGGTCGGCCCGGAGGTGCTCCAGCACCCGGCTCACGATGGAGTCGGGCACGGTGGCGAAGGTGCGGATGTCGTTGCGGCGGAGCACGTCCGCCACGTGCTTCGCCCAGCTGGGATCGGTCATCGGGTCTCTCCTTTCGGGGCCCCAGGATACCGCGGGCGGCGCGGTTGGGGTATGGTACTGCGCCATGAGCGCACGGTTCGTCACCCTCCCCGAGATCGAGCAGGCCGCGCGGGCCCGCCTGCCGCGCGACGTCTGGAACTTCGGCGCGGGCGGCGCCGAGACGGAGACCACGCTCCGCCGCAACCGGGCCGGCCTCGACCGGCTGGCCATCGCCCAGTCGGTGCTGGTGGACGTGCGCGAGATCGACCTCCGCACGTCGCTGCTGGGCGTGCCCCTGTCGTGGCCGGTGGCGGTGGCGCCCATGGGCGGCCTGGTCCTCTTCCACCCCGAGGGCGACCTGGAGATGACGCGGGGCTGCGGCTGGGCCGACACGCTCCAGTTCCTCTCCGGCGTCACGGGCTGGCCGGTGGAGCAGGTGGCGGCGGCCGGGCCGCACCCGAAGATGTTCCAGCTCTACCACCACGGCGACCGCGGCTGGGTGGCCGACCTGCTGGCGCGGGTGGAGGCGTCGGGCTACCTGGCCGTTTGCCTGACGGTGGACGTGCAGGTCCTGGGCCGGCGCGAGCGCGACATCGTGAACCGCTTCAACCCGCGCGAGGCCATGAGCGTGGCGCCGAACCCGCGTGGGCCCGACCCGGACTACCAGGCCCGCCTCACCTGGGACGACGTCGAGTGGCTCCGGAAGACCACCCGCCTGCCCGTCGGGCTCAAGGGGATCATGACCGTCCGGGACGCCCGCCGGGCGGTGGAGGCGGGCGTGCGCCTCGTCTGGGTCTCGAACCACGGCGGGCGGCAGCTCGACCACGGCGAGGCCACGATCGATGCGCTGCCGCGCATCGCCGAGGCGGTGGCCGGGCGCGCCGACATCGTGGTGGACGGCGGGTTCGGCCGCGGCACCGACGTGCTCAAGGGACTGGCCCGGGGTGCGACCGTGGTGGCGGTGGGGCGCACGGCGCTCTGGGGCCTGGCAGCCGACGGGGCCGCCGGGGTGGCCTGCGCGCTCGACATCCTGCGCCGCGAGCTCCGGACGACGATGGCCCTGTGCGGGCAGACGAGCGTGCGGAAGCTCGACCCGGAGCTGGTCTTCCGGGTCGATGACTGAGGCTCCCCGCTACCGGAGGTGGATCAGGCCCCCGCCCGGCGCGGCGGGCCCCCCCGGCCCGCCCGGGCCCCGGAGCCCGGTGGGGATCCGCTCGGGGACGATGATGGACGAGGCCGCCTCCCGCCTGAGCTCCTGCAGTTCCCTGATCGTGCGCTCGACGGCGTCCTGGGCGGCGTCGGTGAACCGGTCCACGGCCTCGGCGAGCCGGCTGGCCTCGATCTCGAAGGCCAGCGGCAGGAGGCCCGCGGGCGTCAGCATCTGGGCCTCGCCCACGTAGAGGGTCTTTCGCCCCGCGTCGGGCGAGCCGTCGGCCTTGACCGGCGAGAGCACCCGGATCGAGCCCACCCGGCGGTCGGTGAAGATCTCCTCCCGGTAGAGGCCGGCCGGGTCCATCTTGAGTTCAGCCGCGCTGGGATCGGTCGCCATGGTCGTCCTTTCCGTCTGCGTGTCGAGGTGCCCCGGACTCCAGCATAGTACCAGCCGCCGGCGCCCGTGTGGGCCGGGTCCGGCGCGACGCGATCCGGGCCTCCGCGTCGGTCCAGCCCGCGTCGAAGGGGCACCCCGGCTCGTCGAGGTCCACCACCAGGGGCGCGTGGTCGGAGGGCAGGGGCTTGCCCTTGCGGGCCTCGCGGTCGATCTCCGCCCACACCGTGCGCGGGGCGAGCGGGGCGCTCACGAGCAGGTGGTCGATGCGCATCCCGAAGTTGCGGTGGAAGTTCCCCGCGCGGTAGTCCCACCAGGTGTAGCGGTCCGGCTCGGGGTGGTGCAGGCGATAGGCGTCCACCAGCCCCCAGGCGCAGAGGCGGGCGAAGGCCCGGCGCTCGGGCTCGGAGACGTGGGTCCCGCCGTGGCACGCGGCCGGGTCCCAGACGTCGCGGTCCTCTGGGGCTACGTTGAAGTCGCCGCCGAGGACCAGGGGCGCCGCGGGATCGCAGGCCTCGACCAGCCACCGCGCCAGGCGCTCGAACCAGGCCAGCTTGGCCCGGTAGAAGCGCGAGCCCACCTCGCGCCCGTTGGGGGCGTAGAGACTCACCACGCGGATGCCCCGGCAGACGGCCGAGACCATGCGGGCCTCGGCCAGCGGCTCGTCGTCGGCGACCTCCGGTGTTGCCGCCGGGCGCAGCGGCTCGCCGAAGTTCGTGACCACGTCGGCGACGCCCAGGCGGCTCGCGATGGCCACGCCGTTCCAGCGGCCCTCGCCGTGGTGCACCAGCTCGTAGCCCGCGCGGCGGAACTCGTCGGCGGGCGCGTCCTCGTCGGCGAGCTTGGTCTCCTGCATCAGCAGCACGTCGGGACGCGCCCGCTCGAGCCACCACATCACCTTCTCGAGCCGGGCCCTCAGCGAGTTGACGTTCCAGGTGGCGATCCGCACGGCCGGACGGGTCCGGCGGGCCGGCTCACCGGGCCGCCGGGATCTGCTCCGCCAGCCAGTCGAGCCCCAGCTCGGCCAGCCGGCCGCGGGTCGGGTAGCCGGTGTCGGGGTCGCACCCGGCGAGCCGGTAGTACGCCGCCCGTGCCCGCTCGAACTCCTCGGTGGTGAGGGCCACGCCCGCCGTGGGCCCCTGGCCGCCCAGCGGCTGGAACAGCTTCTTCGGCAGCACGTCGGCGTCCTTGCCGATGCCCTCGCGCGCGTTGAATCCCCGGAGCAGGTGCAGGCGCCGCTCGCCCGCCTTCATCAGCTCGTCCAGGGTCACGTCCCAGCCGGTCGCGGAGCGCACCAGCTCCACCGTCTCGGACGGCCCGTACAGCTGCCACGACGGACCCCAGACGAACTGGCAGAGGCCCAGCGTGTCGAGGGCGGAGTAGAAGCACTGGGTGGTGTACGCGAAGCGGACCTTGTCGTCCGACAGGTCGCGCAGGTCCAGGTCGCCGAACTGCCCCAGCTCGGCGAGGCGCCGGCGGTGGAGGCTACCGGGCTTGGTCCTGAGCATCGAGTCGTGCTCGGAGGACTGGTGGTCGGCGCCGAAGGCGTTCACCGCGTAGATGAGCCCCAGCGAGCGCTTGTGCTGGGGCATGTGGGCGGGCAGTTCCTGCCCCTTGACGGTGACCGTGAGGTCCACGGCCGCCGGCCCGAGCCGCCGGGCGGCCCGCAGGCTGCCCTCGGCCAGCAGGTCGCCCACGCCCCGGCGGAGCGCGATGGCCTCGATGGCGCGGAGCACGGCCTGGCCGTCGCCGAAGGCGAGGCCGAGCCCCTGGTCGTCCAGCAGCCCCCTGGCCCTGGCCTCCATCGCCCAGGCGATGGTGGCGCCGCAGGAGATGGTGTCCATCCCGTACCGGTTGGCGTCGGCCGACGCCCGGGCCAGGAGCTTCAGGTCGCCCACCCCGCACATGGAGCCGAAGAAGGTGAGCGTCTCGTACTCGGGCCCGCCGTACACCGGGTCCACCTCGAGGCCGGGCTCGTGGACCTCCACCACCCGCTTGCACTTGATGACGCAGGCATAGCAGGTGTCCCGCTCCTTGAGGATGGTCTTCGCGAGCGTGGAGCCGTCGATCTCCTTCGCGCGCTCGAACGTGCCCTCCGAGTAGTTCCGGGTGGGCTGGCCGCCGAACCTGTCCTGGACGGCGAGGACGCCCGCCGTGCCGTACTCGCCGAACCACGCGATGCCCGGGTTGGCCTCCTGCAGCTCCTTGAGCCGCTTGACCAGGCCCCGGAACTCCTCGGGGCGGGCGGGCTTCGGGGGCCGGGTGCCGCGGACCACGACCGCCTTGAGCAGCTTGGAGCCCATGACGGCGCCCATGCCGGTGCGGCCGTTGGCGCGGTTGGCCATGTTCATGATGGCTGCGAACCGCACCAGGTTCTCGCCGGCCGGGCCGATCTGGGCGACCTCGGCCTTCGGGTCGCCCACCTCCTCCTTCAGGAGGCGATCGACCTCGCCCGTGACCTTGCCCCAGAGGTGCCGCGCCGGCCTCAGCTCGGCCCGGCCGTCGTGGAGCCAGAGGTACACGGGCTCGGGCGCCCGGCCCGTGAACACGATGGCGTCGGCGCCGGCCGCCCGCATCTCCGCCGGGAAGAAGCCCCCGCACTGGCTGTCGCCGACGGCGCCGGTGAGGGGGGACCGGGCGCAGGCCGTCATGCGGCTCTGCCCGGAGATGGCGAGCCCCGTCAGGGGGCTCACCGCCATGACCAGGACGTTGTCGGGGCCCAGCGGGTCGGCGCCGCGGGGGATCTGCTGGAGCAGGAGGTAGGCGGCCAGCGCGCTCCCCCCGGGATGCTTGCGGTAGATCTCCTCGGGGACGCTCCTCGTCTCGATGGTCCCCCGGGTCAGGTCGACGTGGAACACGGTGGCGGTCAGGGCCAAGGGTCTCTCCTCGTCTCGGTCTCGCCCCGGGGTACGGGGCGGTGGTGACCAGTGAAGCTTACCGCAACCACCGCCCCGCGTCGCGGCCGGGAGCGCACTCCGGCGTTCCGCTCCCGCCGGAGGCCTGCTAATCTCACCGCGACGCGGTCATCCACCCGGAGGAGACGAGAGACCCATGAAGCTCACCAGCAACAGCTTCAAGGACGGGGACTACCTGGGGCAGGACCACATCCTGTCGGCCGACTATGGCTTCGGCTGCGGCGGGGGCAACCGGTCGCCGCACCTCAGGTGGGAGGGCGCGCCGGCCGGGACCAAGAGCTTCGCCGTCACCTGCTTCGACCCGGACGCGCCCACGGGCAGTGGCTTCTGGCACTGGGTGGTGGTGAACATCCCCCCGAGCGTGACCGAGCTGCCGCTGGACGCCGGCAACCCCGCCGCCGGCAAGCTGCCGGCGGGCGCGCTCCAGGTGCGCACGGACTTCGGCAGGCCGGGCTACGGCGGCCCCTGCCCCCCGCCGGGCGACCACCCGCACCGCTACGTCTTCACGGTGCACGCCGTGTCGCTGGACCGGCTGCCGGTGACGGCGGACACCTCCGCCGCCGTGGTCGGCTTCCACCTCCACTTCAACACGCTGGCCAGGGCGTCCCTGATGGGACTCTACAAGCGCTGAACCCGCCTCGCCGACGGCCGCCCGGGCCCGGCACCGGGCGGCCGGTGCCCATCGCGCGATCACCACCCGCCGCCCTGCCTGCCCGGCGGGCATCCCGGAGCGCTCCCCTCGCCGGAACTCCGCGGAAATCGAGGCCGCCCGGGCGGTACGGCCCTTGCTACCACCCGGCGGCGGAGCGGACAACGACGTCCCGCCTCGTTCGCGCCAGCGCCGCCGCGAGCAGAACCGCACCCGAGCCATGGTCCGCCGGCGGTCCGCTCCGCGACCCGGACGGCGCCCGGCGGCCCGCGAAAGGAGGCTGCCGTGTCCGCTGTCTCACGCCGCGAGTTCCTCAAGGGTTCGCTGGTCGCCGGTGCCGGCCTGGGCACCGGCCTGGGCCTGCCCCGGCTCCTGCTCGCCCAGGGCAAGGCCCCCATCCGCGTCGGCGTGCTGCACTCGCTGAGCGGGACGATGGCCATCAGCGAGGCCCCCCTCAAGGAAGTGATCCTCATGGCCATCGAGGAGATCAACGCGGCCGGCGGCGTCCTCGGGCGCCGGGTGGAGCCGGTGGTGGAGGATCCCGCCTCCAACTGGGACCTCTTCGCCGAGAAGGCCAGGAAGCTCCTCCTCCAGGACCGGGTCGCCGCGGTCTTCGGCTGCTGGACCTCGGTGAGCCGCAAGTCGGTGCTGCCCGTCTTCGAGAAGAACAACGGGCTGCTCTTCTACCCCGTGCAGTACGAGGGCGAGGAGTGCTCGAAGAACGTGATCTACACGGGCGCCACGATCAACCAGCAGGCGACCCCGGCGGTGGACTACCTGATGAGCCCGGAGGGCGGGAGCCGCAAGAAGTTCTACCTGCTGGGCTCGGACTACGTCTACCCGCGGACGACCAACAAGATCCTCCGGCTCTACCTCACGAAGGTGAAGAAGGTCCCGGAGTCGGCCATCGCGGAGGAGTACACGCCGTTCCACCACCAGGACTACCAGACCATCGTCGGCAAGATCAAGGGCTTCGCCGCCGGCGGGGACGCCGCCGTCATCAACACCATCAACGGCGACAGCAACGTGCCGTTCTTCAAGGAGCTGGCCAACCAGGGCGTGACCGCGGACCGGTGCCCGGTGATGTCCTTCAGCTTCGCCGAGGTGGAGCTGGGGAGCCTCGACGTCAAGCCGCTGGTGGGCCACCTGGCCTCGTGGAACTACTTCATGTCGCTCAAGACCCCGGCCAACATCGCGTGGGTGAAGGCCTACCGCGAGTGGTGCCGGAAGAGGAGCATCCCCGACCGCCAGTGCGTGACCGACGACCCCATGATGCACGCCTACGTCCACGTCAAGCTCTGGGCCAGGGCCGTGCAGAAGGCCGAGAGCACGGACGTGGACCCGGTGCTCAAGGCCCTCGAGGGCCTCGAGGTCCAGAGCCCGGTGGGCCGCTACCGGGTGGACGAGCGGAACCACCACACGTGGAAGCCCGTGTACATCGGAAGGATCCGCGCTGACGGCCAGTTCGACGTGGTGTGGAAGTCGAAGGGGTGGGTGGCGCCGGAGCCGTGGAGCGGCCTCACCTATCCCGGCCGCGCGTGCGACTGGTCCAGGGGCGGCAAGGGCACCTACGACACGGTGAGCGGGAAGCGCGTGTGGCTGTCCGAGCGCTCCTGATCGTCCTCGCGCTGGCGGCGCTGGCCGCCGGCGGG
>JBBIOF010000023.1:0-14323 GCA_037443505.1 Candidatus Rokuibacteriota bacterium | reverse complement strand
GCAGGACGCCCGCGGCGACCAGGCCGAGAAGGCCGGACCCCGCCCCGGCCGCCCGCCAGCCCAGGCTGCCGGCCACCAGCGCGCCGGCGGCCGGCACGGCGACCTTGCCCAGGTCCCCGGAGAAGTTGTAGGTGCCCAGGGCGGCCCGCCGCGGACCCGTCTCGTAGGCCCGCGAGACCAGGGAGGACGACAGCGGGTGCTGGACGCCCGAGCCGAGCCCGGCGACCAGGAGCACCAGCAGGAGCGACGCGAAGCCGAGTGCCCAGGACGAGGCCACGAAGCCCAGGGCGGTCACGGCGGTGCCGGCCACGAGCACGCGCCGTTCCCCGAGCCGCTCGGCCAGGAGGCCGGCCGGCACCTGGAACAGGGCCATGCCGCCCGTGTAGACGGTGCGGATGCTGCCCACCTCGGTGAAGCTCAGGCGAAACTCACCCTGCCAGAGGGGCAGCAGGACGTACAGCAGGTCCGAGTAGCCGTCGTGCAGGAAGTGGGCCCCGGCCGCGGCCCCGAGGACGGCCCTGGCGCGCCTCACGGCCCGATGATCCCCGAGTCGCCGTCCCCGTTCAAGTAGAATACCCGCCACACGGAGGACGCCATGCCCATCAGCATCACCCGCGTCTACACGCGCACCGGCGACCGCGGCGACACCGCGCTGGTGGGGGGCCAGCGCGTGCCCAAGGACTCCCCGCGGATCGAGGCGTACGGCACGCTGGACGAGCTGAACGCGGTCGTCGGCCTGGCCCGCACCTTCAACGAGGAGCGCCTGGGCGAGGGCGAGCACCACCGCTGGCTCGACGAGGTGCTGCGGCGGATCCAGAACGAGCTGTTCGACCTGGGGAGCGAGCTGGCCACGCCGCCCGGCGCGGAGTACGAGGGCATGTTCCGCGTGGGCGAGGCGGAGGTGACGGCCCTCGAGCGGCTCATGGACCGCTGCCAGAAGGATCTCGAGCCCCTGAAGTCCTTCACGCTGCCCGGCGGCGGCCGGATCAACGCCTTCCTCCACCAGGCGCGCACCGTCTGCCGCCGGGCCGAGCGCGAGGTGCTGCGCCTGTCCCGGGTGGAGCCCATCGGCGAGTGGCCCCTGCGCTACCTGAACCGGCTGGGCGACGCGTTCTTCGTGCTGGGCCGGTGGGTCGCCCGCCGCATGGGGGAGAAGGAGTACCTCTGGGAGCGGGGCCTCGCCGCCCATGCCCGGCCGCGGAAGAAGCGCTGAAACCCGCATCCGCCTCGGGCCCCGGTCGGCGTAGAATACGCGCCACGGAACGCTCATGAGGATCGGACCCACGCCCGCCTAGCCCGATGTTCCCTCTGCCCGTCTACGCCACGCAGGCACTGCACGGCGTCGTCTACGGGATGCTGCTGTTCCTGGTCTCGTCGGGGCTGACCCTCGTGTTCGGCATGATGGGGATCCTCAACATCGCCCACGCCGCGTTCTACATGCTGGGTGCCTACCTCGCCTACACGACGGTCCAGGCGACCGGCAGCTTCTGGCTCTCGCTGGCCCTGGCGCCGCTGGCCGTGGGCGCGCTGGGCGCGGTGGTGGAGCGGGCGCTGCTCCGGCGCACCCACGCCTTCGGCCACGTCTACGAGCTGCTCCTCACCTTCGGGCTCTTCTTCATGATCCAGGAGGCGACCCGCTGGATCTGGGGGAGCTACACCCTCCAGGTGCCGGTGCCGGAGGCCCTCCGGGGCTCGGTGCCGTTCCTGGGCAGCCAGTACCCCGTCTACCGCCTGTTCATCCTGGGGGTCTCCGCGCTTATCGGGCTCGCCATGGCGGCGGTCCTCCTGCGCACGCGGGTCGGCATCGTCATCCGGTCGGCCGTGTCCGACGCCGAGATGGTGAGCGCCCTGGGCATCGACACCCCGCGGGTCATGACGGCCGTCTTCGCCGTCGGCTCCGCGCTGGCCGCCCTGGCCGGCGTGATCGCCGCCCCGTTCGTCCAGGCCGACCTGTCCATGGGCGCCACGGTCCTCATCGACGCCTTCGTGGTCATCGTCATCGGCGGCTTCGGGTCGCTCCCGGGCGCGCTGCTGGCCTCGCTGATGATCGGCGAGCTGCAGTCGTTCGGGATCCTCTGGTTCTCCGAGTTCGCCCTGGTGTTCGAGTTCCTGCTCATGGCGGTGGTCCTGATCGCCCGGCCGCAGGGCCTGTTCGGGGAGAAGGGATGAGGCGGCGCGCGCTGCTCCTGGCCGCGGTGGCCGCCCTCTACGCGCTGCCCGCCGTGCTGGACACCGTGCGGCTCCGGATGGCGATCGAGATCCTCTACTTCGGGCTGTTCGCCGTCTCCTTCAACCTGCTCTTCGGCTACGCGGGCCTCCTGTCCTTCGGCCACGCCGCCACCTTCGGCGTGGGCGGCTACACGGTGGGGCTGGTGCTCAAGCACGTGCCTGGCGCGCCCCTGCTGGCCGCGCTGGTGGCCGGGGCCGCCGCCGGGGCACTGGTCGGCCTCGTCATCGGGGCGTTCTGCGTGCGGCTGCGGGGGACCTACTTCGCGCTGCTGACCCTCGCGTTCAGCCAGTTCCTGTACGCGGTGGCGCTCAAGTGGCGCGCCGTGACGCGGGGCGACGACGGCCTGTCGGTGGCGGTCCCGGACGTCGCCCTGCCCGGCCTCGGCGTGCTCCGCATGGCGGACAGCGGAGGATTCTACCTCGTGGAGCTGACCATCGTGCTGGCGTGCCTGGCCGTCGCCTGGCGGTTCACCCGCACGCCGCTGGGGCACGCCGTGGTCCTCATGCGCGAGAACGACGAGCGGGCGGCGTTCCTGGGCTACAACGTCTTCGCCACCAAGCTGATCGTGTTCACCGTGGCGGCCACCCTGGCCGCCGTCGCCGGGGGGCTGTTCGCGTCCTTCCAGCGCCTGGTCTCGCCGGCCGCCCTGGACCTGACCACCGGCACCGTGGTCGTCTTCATGGCGGTCCTCGGGGGGACGGGCGCGTTCCTCGGCCCCTTCCTGGGCGCGGCGGTCTACATGCTGTTCCAGGACTGGCTGTCGAAGACCACCGAGAACTGGCAGTTCTTCATCGGGCTCCTCTTCGTCGCCATGATCCTCTACGCGCACCACGGCCTCATCGGGCTGGTGGGCCGCGGGTGGGGACTCTGGCGCCGGCTGGCCCGCCGCCCGGCCGGCGTGGAGGAGCCGGCCGCCCCCGGGAAGCTGTGAACGCGCTGGAGCTCCGCGACATCCACCACGGGTTCGCCGGCCTCCAGGTCCTGTCCGGGATCGACCTGACGGTGGCCGAGGGCGAGCGGCACGCCATCATCGGGCCCAACGGGGCGGGGAAGTCCACGCTGTTCAACATCGTCACGGGGCGCTTCCGCCCGCGGCGCGGCCGCGTGCTCTACCGCGGGCAGGACATCACCGGCGCCCCGCCCCACCGCATCGCGCGCCTGGGCGTCGGCCGGTCGTTCCAGATCATCAACATCTTCCCCCGGCTCACCGTCTTCCAGAACGTGCGCAGCGCGGTGGCGTCGCGGCGGGGGCTCCGGCTGGACGCCTGGTCCAGGCTCGACGCGCGGTCCGAGGTGACCCGCGAGGCCGAGGCGGTGCTGGGCCTGCTGGGCCTCGCGGCCCGGCGCGACACGCCCGCCAGCGAGCTCAGCTACGGCGAGCAGCGGGAGCTGGAGATCGCCCTCACGGTGGCCGTGGGCCCGGACCTGGTCCTGCTGGACGAGCCCACCGCGGGGCTCAACACGGAGGAGACCCGGAAGGCCGTGGAGCTGATCCGCCGGGTCACGGAGGGCAAGACCCTGGTGATGGTGGAGCACGACATGGACGTGGTGTTCACGCTGGCCGACCGCGTGAGCGTCATCTACTACGGCCGGGTGCTGGCCAGCGGCACGCCGGACGAGATCCGGGGCAACGAGGAGGTCCGGCGGGCCTACCTGGGGAGGAAGGCGAGCGTTGCTGGCGGTTGAGGGCCTCCACGCGCACTACGACAAGTCGCACATCCTCCACGGCGTGAGCCTGGAGGTGCGGCCGGGCGAGATCGTGTGCCTCCTGGGCCGCAACGGTGTCGGCAAGTCCACCACGCTCAAGGCCATCATGGGGCTGGTGACGCCCTCGCGGGGCCGCGTCACCTTCCGGTCCACCCCCATCACGGGTCTGCCGCCCCACCGAATCGCCCGGCTCGGGCTGGGCTACGTCCCCGAGGAGCGGCGCATCTTCCCCACCATCACGGTGAAGGAGAACCTCCTGATGGGCCTCAAGCGGGGGGCGCGCGCGGACGACGGCGGCTGGACACTGGAGCGCGTCTGGGAGTTCTTCCCGCGCCTGCGCGAGCGCGCGGGCCAGCGCGCCGGGACCCTCTCCGGCGGCGAGCAGCAGATGCTCACCATCGGGCGCACGCTCATGGGTAATCCGGAGCTGCTGCTGGTGGACGAGCCCACCGAGGGGCTGGCACCGCTCATCGTGGAGCAGGTGGAGCGCATCCTGGCCGAGGTGCACCGGGGCGGCACGCCGATCCTGCTGGTGGAGCAGTCGATGGAGACGGCGCTGGCGCTCGCGCAGCGCGTCTACGTGATGTCGAAGGGGCAGATCGTGTTCAGCGGCACCGTGAGCGACCTGCAGGCGGACCACGCGGTGCGGAGGCAGTACCTCGAAGTGTGAGCCGGGGGCAAAGGAGAGGGGAATGAACCAGCGGATCACGCGACGGAGCTTCCTCGCGGGCGCGGCGGCCGGCGCCGCGGCCGGGCCGTTCGTCGTCCTCACGCCGGGCTTCACCCAGACGGGTCCCGTCAAGCTCGGCATCGTGGAGCCGCAGAGCGGCCCCGTGAAGTACGTGGGCGACAACAACATCGCGGCGTACCGGTTCGCAGCCGAGCGGATCAACCAGGCGGGCGGAGTCCTGGGGCGGAAGATGGAGGTGGTGGTGGCGGACAGCGAGCTGAAGCCCGACGTCGCCACGCGGAGGGCCAACGACCTGGTCCTGGGCGAGAAGGTGGACTTCCTGGTGGTGAACACCGGGTCCAACATCGCCAAGGCGGTGTCCCAGGTGGCCAACCAGCACCGGAAGGTGTTCTTCTCCACGGGCACCGAGGCCGCGGAGCTGACCGGGGAGGAGTTCTTCGAGACCACGTTCCGCTGCTGCCTCAACACGGACATGCACTCGGCGCAGATCGCCTACTACTTCGTCCGGATGGCGCCCCAGAAGTACACGAAGTTCTACCTGCTCAACCAGGACTACAACTTCGGCCGGGCGGCCGCCGACGGGTTCAAGAAGAAGTTCAACAAGATCAAGGCGCCCGACCAGGCCATCGTCGGCGAGGAGTACCACCCCCTGCAGAAGGTGCAGGACTTCGGCCCCTACATCACGAAGATCATGGCGTCCGGGGCCGAGGTGGTGATGACGGGCGACTGGGGCCAGGACCTCCGGCTCATGCTCCAGCAGGGCGCGGCGCTGGGCTGGAAGGTCAGGGTGGGCAACTACTTCCTCAACGACCCCACGGTGCTCCAGGCGGTGGGCAAGGCGGCGGTGGGCCACATCACCGCGGACGCCTACCTGATCACCGTGGACACCCCGGAGAACCGCGAGTTCCTCAAGGCCTGGCGCGCCCGGTACCCCGACGCGCCCGTGGGGTACCGGTATCCGGACCTCACCATCGGGCGGTGCTTCTACGCCGTCACGTGGGTGGGCGAGGTGATCAGGAAGGCAGGGAGCCTCGACACGCAGAAGCTGATCAAGGCGTGGGAGGGCTCGAAGCTGCGGACGGCCTGGGGCGAGGTGGAGATGCGGGCCTGCGACCACCAGATGCTCACCCCGGGCTTCGTGGCCGAGATCACGGAGCCCGCGAAGATCCCGCAGGCCATCCGCTACTTCGGCAACGAGTTCCCCTACATCGGCCCGGCCACCATGATCCCCAAGGACGAGATGACGGTGCCGCCCCGGGAGACCGGCAACAAGCGCTGCGCCTGAGGTGACGGGAAGGGCGCGGGGGGCCCGCCCTCCGCGCCCGCTCCTCAGCGCGGCCTGTCCGGCCGCGAGATCCGGGAGCGCCAGGGGCAGCGCCAGGGCCGCGGCGACGGCCGTCAGGCGCGGTTCAGCAGCCAGATGATGACGAGGATCGCCGCCGGAACGCCGAGGAGCCAGGCGATGAGGTAGGCCATCTCGCACCTCCCTCCGCAGAGCGGGTGCAAGAGGGCGGCCATCGAGCGGCCCCTCCCGGGTCGCCGGCCGCCGTCAGCCGCCTCCCGCGAGCGCCCGGAGGATGGCGGCGCACAGCCGGTCGGGGCTCACGGGCTTGGTCAGGAGCTCCCGGAAGCCGACCTCGAGGGCGGTCCCGGCGTCGGCGAAGGCGGAGATCGCGATGACCGGGAGCCGTCCCCCGTCGGGCCGGCGGCGGATCTCGCGGAGGAGCCAGAAGCCGTCCTCGCCGGGCATCCTCACGTCGGTGATGACCACGCCAGGACGGACGCGCGACAGCAGCTCCAGGGCTTCCCGGGCGCTGGCCGCCGCGGCGACGCGTGCGCCGTACTCCTGGAGCAGCTCGGCGAGGACCTCGCGCACGGCGACGTCGTCGTCGACGAGCAGCACCTCGACCCCCCGCAGGGCGGTGGCCGGGTCCCCGGTCACGGGGAAAGGAGGCACGGAGCCTGGCGCGGCGGCATCGTGGAGCCGCCTCTTGACTTAGCGGGCCGGCTCGCCGATGGTCAATACGCCATTCGGCGTACGCGCCGGACGGGACCACCTATGGGGCGACTGCTGCCGGGCGACGTCGCGACACTCCTCCGCTTCGTCCGCGAGCTGCACGCGACGGCTCCCTGGGAGCTGGACGCCAGGATCGTCGCGGACCTGGGTCGGGTCGTGCCCGCCGACTCGATCTCCTACAACGAGATCGACCTGGGGACGCGCTCCACCCGGGCCGTCATCCATCCCCCCGAGGCGAGGGACATCCCTGCCTACCTCGGGGCGTTCCAGCGCCATGTCCACGAGCACCCGGTGATCCGCCACTACCAGGCCACCGGGGACACCTCGGCGCTCGCCATCTCGGACCTGGCGAGCGCGCGAGAGTTCGAGCGGCTCGGGCTCTACAGGGAGTTCTACCGGCCACTGGGCGTGCGGGACCAGCTCGCCGTCGGCCTCCGGCTGGCCGGGCGGACGGTGGTCGGGGTGGCCTGCAGCCGGAGCCGGCGCGGGTTCCGCCGGGAGGAGCGGCTGAAGCTCGATCTGCTCGCTCCCCACGTCCGCGAGGCCTGGCACACCGCCCGGGCCGTGCGGCGGGCCCGGGAGGGTCCCCGGGCAGCGGACAGCCCAGCGGCCGCGGAGGTGGTGGTGCTGCCGCCGCGCGGTGCCGCCGCCGTCGGTGCCCGGGCGGCCCTCTGGCTGGCGGACTATTTCGGGCCGGACGGGCGCCGGGAGGGCCTGCCCGGCGCGCTGGCCTCCTGGGTAGCCGCCCGGGCCCGGGAGCCGGCGGATGGCGTGCCGGAGCCGCGGCGGCCGCTGGTGGTGGAGCGTGGAGACCGGCGTCTGGTCGTCCGCCTCGGGCGCGACGGCGACCTCACGCTGCTGGTCCTCGAGGAGCGGCGTGACCGGGTCTCGCCGGAGGACCTCCTCGCGCTCGGCCTCACGCGGCGGGAGTCCGAGGTCCTGGCCTGGGTCGCCGAGGGGAAGACCAACGCCGAGGTCGCCGCCATCCTGGGCACGCGGCCCAGGACGGTGGCCAAGCACCTGGAGCGCGTCTTCCGCAAGCTGGGCGTGGAGACGCGCACGGCGGCTGCGATGGCGGCCCGGCAGGCGGCCCTCCCGGGCCCTGCCGCCTGGTGAGGCGGGGCGGGATGGGCCGACCGCGCGCTTGACGGTGGGCGGCGGATTCAGTATTTTTGAACCGCCGTTAATCAGCGGTAAACCCTCTCGCCCGGGCGGAGCCTGGATGAAAGCGCGCGTCAGCCTGACGGTCAACGGCGAGGTCCACGAGGTCCTGGTGCCCGTGCACAAGACCCTCCTCGAGGTGCTGCGCGAGGACCTCGGCCTCACGGGCACCAAGCACGGGTGCGAGCTGGGGGAGTGCGGCACCTGCACGGTGCTGGTCGACGGCGAGCCGGTGCTCGCGTGCCTGGCCCTCCCGGTGGAGCTCGAGGGGCGCTCCATCGTCACCGTGGAGGGCCTGGCGGAGGGCGGGCGGCTCCACCCGCTCCAGCAGGCCTTCGTGGAGCTGGGCGCCGCCCAGTGCGGCTACTGCACGCCGGGCATGCTCCTCACCGCACGCGCGCTCCTGGAGGAGAACCCGGTGCCCACGCGGGAGCAGATCCGCCAGGCGCTGGCCGGCAACCTCTGCCGGTGCACGGGCTACACCAAGATCCTCGACGCCGTGGAGCTGGCCGCCCTTCGCCTGGCGGCGGCCGGCAGGGGGGCGCGCCCGTGAAGCCCCCCGGGTTCTCCGTCATCGGCAAGCCGCTCCCCAAGGTCGACGCCTGGGGCAAGGTCACGGGCGAGACCCGGTACGCGGACGACATGGTCCTGCCCCGCATGGCGTACGGCAAGCTGCTCCGGAGCCCGCACCCCCACGCTCGCATCCGGCGCATCGACACCGCGCGCGCCGCGGCCCTGCCCGGCGTCTACGGCGTCATCACCGGCCGGGACCTGCCGCCGGTGAAGTTCGGGATCCTGCCCGTGTCGCAGGACGAGGAGGCGCTCTGCACCGAGAAGGTGCGGATGGTGGGCGACGCGGTGGCGGCGGTGGCCGCGGTGGACGAGGAGACCGCGGAGCGGGCGTGCGGGCTCATCGACGTGGAGTACGAGCCGCTGCCGGCGCTCATGTCCATCGAGGAGTCGCTGGCCCACCCCGAGGTGCGCATCCACGAGTACGGCGACGGGCCCAACGTCCACAAGGTCGTGGCCCTCCAGTTCGGCGACGTGGAGGCGGCGCTGGCCCGCGCCGACCTGGTCCGCGAGGACGTCTTCTTCTTCGAGGGCAGCACGCACCTGCCCATGGAGCAGCACGCGGCCGTCGCCCACTGGGGGCCGGACGGCAAGCTCACCCTCTGGTCCTCCACCCAGACCCCGCACTACGTCCACCGCCTGCTGGCCAAGATCCTGGACGTGCCCGCCGCCCGCATCCGCGTGATCGCCGCGCCCGTGGGCGGCGGCTTCGGGGGCAAGCTCGACCCCTTCGCCCACGAGATCGCCGCCTGCAAGCTCTCCCAGGTGACCGGGCGCCCGGTGAAGATCGCCCTCACCCGGGAGGAGGTCTTCTACGTCCACCGGGGCCGCCACCCCGTCCTCATGTGGATCAAGACGGGGTTCACGAGGGACGGCGGCATCACCGGCTGCCACCTCCGGACCTGGCTCGACGGCGGCGCCTACGGCTCCTACGGCGTGGCCTCCACGTTCTACACCGGCGTCATCAACCCGGTCTCCTACAAGATTCCCGTCTACCGGTTCGAGGGCGCCCGCGTGTTCACCAACAAGCCGCCCTGCGGGCCCAAGCGGGGCCACGGCACGCCCCAGCCGCGCTTCGCGCTGGAATGCCAGATCGACAAGGCGGCGGAGCAGCTCGGGCTCGATCCGGTGGAGATGCGGCGGCGCCTGGTCCCCGAGCCCTTCACCAGGACCGCCAACCACCTGACCATCACCACCATCGGGCTCAAGGAGTGCATCGACCGCGTGGCCGATGCCTCGGGCTGGCGGCGGAAGTGGCGCGGGTGGCGCAAGGTCCGCACCGGTGACGGGCCGGGCCGGCGCGGCATCGGCTTCGCGTGCTCGGCCTACATGACGGGGGCCGGCACGGCCATCTACTGGAACAGCATGCCGCACTCGGGGGTGGTCATCCGCGCCGACCGGAGCGGCGGCGTGACCGTCCAGTGCGGCGCCACGGACATCGGGCAGGGCTCGGACTCGATCCTCGCCTACCTGCCGGCGGAGATCCTCGGCCTGGAGCCCGCGGACGTCCACGTGCACGCGGCCGACACGAGCCTCACGCCCGTGGACCTCGGCTCCTACTCCTCGCGGGTGACGCTCATGTGCGGGATGGCGGCCATCCAGGCGGCCGAGCGGCTCAAGGCGGCCATCGCGAAGGCCGTGGCCCAGAAGCTCGAGTGCGGGCCGGGCGAGCTGGTGTTCCGCGACCGCAAGGTGGGCGCCCCGGGCGACTGGGAGAAGGCGGTCACGTTCGCCCAGGCCGTGGAGCTCGCGGAGTCCATGCACGGCGTGCTCGCCTTCCCCGGCTCCTACGCCCCGCCCCGGCGCGCCGGCAAGTACAAGGGCGGCGGCGTGGGCCCGTCGCCCTGCTACTCGTACTCGGCGTGCGTGGTGGACCTCACCGTGGACGAGGAGACCGGCGCGGTGACGCTCCACGACGTCTGGGTTGCCCACGACGTCGGCCGGGCGCTCAACCCGCTGCTGGTCGAGGGACAGGTGGAGGGGTCCATCTACATGGGCATCGGCGAGGCGCTGATGGAGGCCCAGGTATTCCGCAAGGGTCTCCACCGGACGCCGTCCATGCTGGACTACAAGAGCCCCACCACGCTCGAGACACCGGAGATCCACACCATCCTGGTCGAGACCGACGACCCCGAGGGGCCCTTCGGCGCCAAGGAGGCGGGGCAGGGGCCGCTGCTGCCCGTCATCCCCGCCATCGCCAACGCCATCTACGACGCGGTGGGGGTGCGGGTGGACGAGGTGCCCATCACGCCCGAGAAGATCCTCAGGGGGCTGGAGCTGGCACGCCAGGGCAAGGCCGCCCGGGTGGGGCCCGAGCGCGTCCCGCTGTTCCGGTTCAAGGAGCCCATCGTGGTCGAGTCCGCATTCGGCCAGCCGGCCGACGCCGTCGTCGTGAGGCCGTTCCAGTCATGATGCGGCTGCCGCCCTTCACGTTCCTGGCGCCGCGGACGCTGGCCGACGCCACCCGGGCGCTGGCCGAGCACGGCCGCGAGGCCATGCCGGTCGCCGGCGGGACGGACCTCTACCCGAACATGAAGCGGCGGCAGTTCGAGCCCGCGGTGCTGGTGGGGCTCGGAGGGATCCGGGAGCTCAGGGGCGTTGGCGGCAGCGCCCGCGAGGGCCTCCGCATCGGGGCCACCACCACGCTCACCGCCGTCGCCCGCCACCCGGAGATCGCCGCGGGCTACCCGGCCCTGGCCACGGCGGCGGGCCTCGTGTCCTCCCCCCAGCTCCGCAACATGGGCACGCTGGGCGGCAACGTGTGCGTGGACACCCGGTGCAACTACTACAACCAGTCCTTCGCCTGGCGGAAGGCCATCGGCTTCTGCATGAAGAGGGACGGCGACGCCTGCCTGGTGGCGCCGGGGAGCCCCCGCTGCTGGGCGGTGTCCTCCTCGGACACGGCCCCGGTGCTGTGGAGCCTGGGCGCCCGCGTGCGGCTCGTGGGGCCCTCGGGCGAGCGCACCATTCCCATCTCCGAGCTGTACCGCGACGACGGGATCGAGTACCTGACCCGGCGGCCCGACGAGATCCTGGCGGAGATCCTCCTGCCGCCCGCCGGCGGCTGGCGGTCGGCCTACCTGAAGCTGCGGCGGCGCGGGTCGTTCGACTTCCCGGTGCTGGGCGTGGCGGTCGCCCTCCGGGTGGAGGGCGACGTGGTGCGCGAGGCCCGCATCGTCCTGGGCGCCGTGGCGTCCCGGCCGCGCGAGGCCACGGCCGCGGCCGACGCCCTGACCGGGCAGCGGCTCGTCCCGGAGGTGATCGCGCGGGTGGCCGACCTGGCCGCCGGGCCCGCGAAGCCGCTGGACAACACCGACTACGCCCACTTCTACCGCAAGAAGATGACCCGCGTGTTCGTGGCCCGCGCGCTCCGGCGCCTCGGCGGGCTCGACGGGGACGGCCGCGCGGTGGAGGAGATCGCGTGACCGCGCTGGGCGCCCGGATCAAGGCGCTCCGCCTGGAGCGCGAGCTGCAGCAGCGGCAGCTCGCGGAGAAGGCCGAGCTGACCCCCAGCATGGTGTCGCAGATCGAGTCGGGGCGGCTCACGCCGTCGCTGCACACGCTGGGCAGGATCGCGGCCGCCCTCGGCGTCCCCATCGGGGCGCTCTTCGACAGCGAGCCCGCGGGCAGCGTGGTGATCTCTCGCCGGAAGGACTACCCGGTCGTCTCGTTCGACGGCAGCTCCGAACGGTGGGCCGTGCTGGGCGCGGGCCTGTTCCAGGGCAAGATCCGGGCCGTGGTCTCCACGCTCGGGCCCCGGTCGCGCGGGGTGGCCACCGACAAGGTCGTCATCAAGCCCGGGCAGATGAAGCTGTTCTACGTGCTGGAGGGCAAGGTGGCGCTGCACTACAACGGCGACCACCACGTGCTGGAGGCGGGGGACAGCGCGCTGCTGGACGGCGGCGCCCCCCACTGGTGGGAGAACCTCGGCGCCCGCACGGCCCGGGCGCTGTGGGTCATCCTGGGGTGAAGACGGCCATGGCTGACGTCGAGCGTGCCCCCGTCGATTTCCGCACCGAGCCGGCGCGGTACCGCCACTGGAAGCTGACCATCGAGGGCCGGGTGGCCACCCTGGCCATGGACGTCCGCGAGGACGGCGGGCTCCGGCCCGGCTACGAGCTGAAGCTCAACTCCTACGACCTCGGGGTGGACATCGAGCTGTACGACGCCGTCCAGCGCCTGCGCTTCGAGCACCCGGAGGTGGGGGCGGTGATCCTCACGTCCGCCAAGGAGCGCGTGTTCTGCGCCGGCGCCAACATCCGCATGCTGGGCCAGTCCGACCACGCCTGGAAGGTGAACTTCTGCAAGTTCACCAACGAGACGCGCAACGCCATCGAGGAGGCGTCGGAGGAGTCGCACCAGACCTGGCTCTGTGCCGTCAACGGGCCGTGCGCGGGCGGCGGCTACGAGCTGGCCCTGGCCTGCGAGCGCATCGTCATGGCGGACGACGGCAACACCTCGGTGGCGCTGCCCGAGATCCCGCTGCTGGCGGTGCTGCCCGGCACCGGCGGGCTCACTCGCCTGGTGGACAAGCGCCGCGTCCGCCGCGACCGGGCCGACGTCTTCTGCACGCTGGAGGAGGGGATCAAGGGCCGGCGGGCCGTGGAGTGGGGGCTGGTGGACGAGGTGGTGCCGCGGTCGAGGCTGGAGGAGACCGTGCGCCGCCGGGCGGAGGAGGCGGCCGCGCGGAGCGACCGCCCGGCCGGGGCGCGGGGGATCACGCTCACCCCGCTGGAGCGCGCCCTGGACGGCGACCGGATCGCCTACGACCACGTGACCTGCCGGATCGACCGCCGGCGGGGCGTGGCCGAGGTCACCGTGGCCGCGCCCGCCGGCGCCGTGCCCGCCGGGCCCGCGGAGATCCTCGCCCTGGGCGACCGCTTCTGGCCGCTGGCGCTGGCCCGGCAGCTCGACGACCTGATCCTGCACCTCAGGACCAACGAGCCCGCCGTCGGGCTCTGGGTGTTCCGCACCGAGGGCGCGGCCGACACCGTGGCCGCCTTCGACCGGCTGCTGGCCGACCACGCGACCGACTGGCTGGTGCGCGAGATCCGTCTCTACCTCAAGCGCGTCTTCAAGCGCCTGGACGTGAGCTCGCGGTCCATCTTCGCGCTGGTCGAGCCCGGCTCGTGCTTCGCCGGCACGCTGCTGGAGCTGGCGCTGGCCGCCGACCGCACGTACATGCTGGCCGGGCGCCGCGAGGGGGACGACCGGCCGCCCGCCACCGTGCGGCTGACCGCCATGAACTTCGGCGCCTATCCCATGGCCAATGGCCTGGCGCGCCTGGCCACCCGGTTCCTGGGCGACCCCGGGCGGGTGGACGACCTCAAGGGCCGCGTGGGGGAGGACCTGGACGCGGCCGCCGCGGCCGAGGCGGGCCTGGTCACCTCGACGCCCGACGACATCGACTGGGAGGACGAGGTGCGCCTGGCCGTGGAGGAGCGCGCCGCGTTCTCGCCGGACGCGCTCACCGGCATGGAGGCCTCCCTGCGCTTCGCCGGCCCCGAGACCCTCGAGACGAAGATCTTCGCCCGCCTGTCGGCCTGGCAGAACTGGATCTTCCAGCGCCCCAACGCCGTGGGCCCCAGGGGCGCGCTCCAGGTGTACGGGACGGGGCAGCGCGCCGAGTTCGACCGGAGGAGGGTCTGATGTCGCGCGCCGACTACCTGGAGCGGATTCCCAACAACGTGGACCTGGCCAGCAACCGCCGCCTGCAGCGGGCCCTGGAGGAGTGGCAGCCGCGGTACCTGGACTGGTGGCAGGAGATGGGCCCGGAGGGCTTCCAGGCCGACGAGGTCTACCTGCGCACGGCGGTCAGCGTGGATCCCCAGGGATGGGCCCAGTTCGGCTACGTCCGCATGCCCGAGTACCGCTGGGGGATCTTCCTGGCCGACCCGGAGCCGGGGCGGGTGATCCCCTTCGGCGACCACCGGGGCCAGCCGGCGTG
>JBBIOF010000022.1:0-14752 GCA_037443505.1 Candidatus Rokuibacteriota bacterium | reverse complement strand
GAGCCGCGCTCGCCGGGCCCGGCCTTCCGCTTGCGCCCCGCCGCCCCGCGCAGGGGCGCGCCGGGCGCCTCGAAGAGCCGCCGGGCGTAGGGCCAGTTGCGGAGGAAGACGGCGCGGCCGGCCCCGAACTCGCGGCGCGTCAGCTCCTCGTCCGCGGCGGTCACCAGGGCGGGCGACACGCCGGTCGCCACCAGCCCGCGGAGCAGCGCCAGCGCCTGCGCCGCCCTTTCCTGGTCGGGCAGGAGGTCGCCGCCGGGTCCGACGAGGGTGGTCCCGGCGGCCCAGAGCGCCTCCAGCACGTTGACCACGAGCCCCTCGTACTGCTTGCCCTGCCAGAGGAACCCGCCGAGCCGCGGGTCGCCCTCGGCCTCCACGACTCGGCGAGCCTGGCGGGCCAGCTCGGCGTACGAGCGGGGCGGGGCGAGGCCGTGGCGGGCCAGGAGGTCCGCGCGGTAGTAGAGCAGGCCCACGTTCATCACCCAGGGCACGGCCCACACGCGCCCCTCCAGGGTCGCCGCCCGGACCGTGGGCGGGAAGTGCGTGGTCCGGTCCGTGGCGCGCCAGCGGCTGGTGAGGTCCAGGAGCCACCCCGCCCGGGCGAACTCCGGCACCCAGATGACGTCGAGCATGAGCACGTCGAACCCGGCGCTGCGTCCCTCTAGGTTGATGACGAAGAACTGGTGCTGGACGTCGGCGGTCCAGGGCAGGGGTTCGCGGCGCACCGTGACACCGGGGTGGCCGCGCTCGAAGTCCCGGAGCAGCGCGGGCAGGGGGTCGGATTCCCCCGGCATCCGGGAGTGCCGGAAGATGAGCTCCACCCGTCCCGCCTCCTCCCGCGGCGCGGTGCAGGCGGCGAGGACGAGCGCCAGGAGGACGGGAATCATCGGCGGCGTGGGCGGCCTCCCCGGGGCGGTGTCCGGCCCCAGTGTGCCACGCATTTGGGGGTTGTCGTCCATCTCCGGGGCGCGCATCATGGCGGGGACTCCGACGGGCGAAAGGAGGAGCCGCAATGACCAGGACCGCCACGATCGTCGGTGTCGCCGGCCTGCTCCTGGGATTGCTCTTCGGCTACGTCTGGTGGGGGCAGGCCCCCGCCCCGCCGGCCGGCGGCGACGAGGGGCGCCGGCGGCTCGAGCAGGCGCTGGACGAGGCCCAGGCCAGGAGCCGCAAGGCCCAGGAGGATCTCAGGGCGCTCCAGTCGCGGCTGCAGTCGCTGGAGGCCGACCTGGCGCGCGAGCGGCAGCAGCGCTCGCGCCTGGAGACGATCGTCAGCGAGGGACGGAAATAACGGCAGGAGGACCGCCGCGATGGACTTCGCGCTCACCGAGCAGCAGGAGCTGATCCGCAAGGAGGTGGCCACCCTGGCCCGCTCCTTCCCGCCCGACTACTGGCTGGACAGGGACCGGCGGGCCGAGTACCCCGCAGAGTTCGTGAAGGCCTTCGCCGACGGGGGCTGGCTGGGAATGATCGTCCCGGAGGCGTACGGCGGCTCGGGGCTGGGCGTCACGGAGGCCGCGATCCTCCTGCACGAGGTGTGCGCGGCCGGGGCGGGGACCAGCGGAGCCTCGCCGCTCCACTTCTACATGTTTCCGCCCCTGCCCCTGATCCGGCACGGCAGCGAGGACCTCAGGCGCCGCTTCCTGCCCCGCATCGCCACGGGCGAGATCGTCATGTCCTTCGGCGTGACCGAGCCGAACGCCGGCACCGACACCTCGCGGATCGAGACCCGCGCGGAGCGGCGGGGCGACCGGTTCGTCATCGAGGGCCGGAAGGTCTGGAACACCAACGCCCGGCGGGCCACCCACATCCTGCTCCTGGCCCGCACGGCCCCGCGCGATCCGGCCCGGCCCTTCGCCGGGCTGACCCTGTTCTTCGCCCCCTTCGACCGCTCGCGGATCACGGTGCGCGAGATCGAGAAGCTGGGGCGCGCGGCCGTGGACTCCAACGAGATCTTCATCGAGGGGCTCGAGGTCGCGGCCGACGACGTCGTGGGCGAGGTGGGCCGGGGGTTCTACCACCTGCTGGACTCGCTGAACCCGGAGCGGATCTTCACGGCCATCGAGGCGGTGGGGATGGGGCGGGCCGCCCTGGAGCGCGCCGCCCAGTACGCCAGGGAGCGCGTGGTCTTCGGCCGGCCCATCGGGCAGAACCAGGCGATCGCGCACCCGCTGGCCCAGGCCTGGGCCCGGCTGGAGGCCGCGGAGCTGGTGGCCATGAAGGCAGCGTGGCTGTACGACCACGGTCGGCCCTGCGGGGCCGAGGCCAACGCCGCCAAGGTGCTGGCGGCCGAGGCGGGGTTCGAGGCCTGCGACGTGGCGCTGCAGACCCACGGCGGGTACGGCTACGCCAAGGAGTTCCACGTCGAGCGCCTGTGGCGAGAGGTGCGGCTCTACAAGATCGCCCCGGTCTCGCAGCAGATGGCGCTCAACTACCTGAGCGAGCACGTGCTGGGCCTGCCCAAGAGCTACTGACCGCGCCGCCCGCGACCGCCTGGAACCTGGGCGCGCCGGCCGGGAAGGAGGCCGTTGACAAGCCTCCGGCGCTCCTGATACGGGAGAGAAGTCCCTCTTCGGGAGCGTCCATCGCTCCCGGGTCCTGGACGGAAAGGCGGAGATGTCGTTCGTTGGGGGCGTCGCGCCGAGCGGGATTCACCGATCGGTGGCCCCGAAGAGCCTTTCTAGTCCGATTTCACTAGCCAGCGTTCCCCTCCGATTCCCCGCCGCTCCTGCCGATGAACCCCTCGATCTCGGGACTGCCTCGTGAACGGCGAGGGGCCGTCATGAGCGAGGGGAAGGGGAAGATCCTGATCGTCGACGACGCGGGCGAGGTGGTCGTCCTCTGCGTCAACATGCTGCAGTCGCTGGGCTACGCCGTCAAGGGCGCCAGCCGCGGCGAGGCGGCGCTGGACCTGCTCGGACGGGAGCCCTTCGACCTCGCCATCATCGATTTCCGGATGCCGGCCATGAACGGGTTCGAGGTGTACGAGCGGGCGCGGCTCCTGCGCCCCGACATGGCGTTCATGCTCCTCACCGGCCACGGCACGGAAGACACCATCGAGGACGCCACCGAGATGGGCTTCGACGCCATCCTTCTGAAGCCCTTCACCCGCGACCAGCTGCGCACGGCCGTCGAGCGCGCGTTCACCAGCCGGAAGGAGCGGACATGATCTCACACAGCGAGACCGGGCGGCCGGGCGGGCTGGACCTCGTGGTGGCTCCCCTCTCGCGGGGTGCCCAGTGGGGGCTGGACCGCACGCTGTCCATCGGCTACGGCATCGTCTACGACTACATCTTCGAGCGGTTCCGGCCGTATCAGGCGCTGCGCGGCGAGATCCTGCGGTTCGTGGAGGCGGGCGTGCCGCCGTCGGTCCCGCGGCGCGACGTGCGGGTGCTGGACATCGGCTGCGGCCCCGGGAACTCCACCCTGATGCTGGGCGAGGCCGGCTACACGGTGCTCGGCATCGACCCCTACGGGGTCCTGATCGACCTGGCCCGCGAGAAGCGGCGGGCGAAGCGGCTCCCCAACGTGGCGTTCCGGCACGCGGACCTCGTGCGGGACGGCGGTCCCTGGCGCGAGACCTACGACCAGGTGGTGAACGTGCACTCGCTGTACGCCCACCCGGCGCCCCTCCGCCTCCTGGAGCAGGCCTGGCACGTGCTCAAGCCGGGCGGGCACGGCGTCTTCGTGAACTTCACGCGCCGGGTGCCCCTCGTGGCCACCTTCGCCGACATCCGGCGGCGGGAGGGACTGGCCAGCGCGCTCCGGTGCCTGCAGTGGGTCCTGCCCAACGCGCTCTTCGAGCTCACCCGGAAGCGGATCGGGCCCCACTACTGGCCGGAGCAGGAGTTCGCCGTGCGGCTGGAGGGCGTGGGGTTCACGGTGCTGGAGATCAAGCGCACGTTCTTCGACGGTGTCAGCCTCCTGGCCTGGGTCAGGAAGGATCTCGAGAGGAAAGGCAGGTGAGATCGGCGGCAGTCCTACCGCGTGCAGGAAGGGAGATGAACCGGTGGATTTCCCGAGCCTCCACGTCATCTTTGGGAGCAGTCACTTGGCGCTCGCCGGCCCTGCTGGCCGGCGAGAGGTGAGGAGATGACGATCGTGAACGGTCACAGGACCCTGGACGGGCGAGGAACGATCGCGTGCGTCGCGGTGCTGGCGGCGGCGCTCGTGTGGCTGGTGCCGGCCCTGGCAGCGGCCCAGGCACCCATCGCGAAGGCCGTGGCGTACGAGGTGGCGGAAGCCCTGAAGTTCAAGGGCACGGGCACCGCCACCGACCCCGAGGATTTCACCCGCCGGATCGCCAGCGCCACGCTGCTGGGCAAGAGCGTGACCCCGCTGGTACCCGGCACGCCCTTCGACGGGGCGGCCTTCGTCGCCGCCACCGCCAGCTCCCGCGTGAGCCTGGCCACCATGGCCGGGCCCATCAGCGGCAGCTTCGACCTGCTGGCGGACATGGATCCCACCCGGAACTCCCTGGACACGCTGGTCATCGTTGCGTCCGGCTCGCTCCGCGGTCAGCTGGACCTCTCCACGGCGACCGCGGGGTACGCCACCATGAGTGGCACCTACAAGCTGCGCGGCCAGGCGGGCGCCCGCTTCGAGGGCATCTTCCTGATCCCGTTCCCCGTGCCCGGGCTTCCCGGGTACTGGTACCTGGACGCCGGTCCCGAGGCGGGGACGTGCGCCTCGCCCGTTCCGGGGCTCTGTCCGCTGGGCAGCGACGAGTACTCGCTGGGCATCCCGCTGACGAAGGCGGTGGTAGTGTTCTTCGCCGGCACCCGGGGCTCGGGGCGGGTCGAGGACTGATCCGCCGGAGACCGCGATGAGCCAGCGCCCTGCCGAGACGGTCGTCAACGGTCGAGAGCGCGCCCGCGCGGCGGCGGCCCCGGCGTCCCCGTGGCCGCCGCCCGTGGGTCTCCTGGACCCGCGCAACGATGCGCGCTCCTGGAGGCTGGCCGGTGTGGGCGGGGACCTGCGGCCAGCGCCGGAGGGCGGCGCCGAAGAAGCGCCGGGAATGGTGGTCGCCCGGGGTAAGATGGTTCACCTGCGCACGCTGACCCGTGCCGACCTCGTCCACCTGTCCCGGTGGGCGGACGATCCGGCGCTGGAGCACCTGGTCGGCAGCGACTTCCTCCGGATGTACAGGGAGGTGTACGACAGGTCGGAGTCGTTCTACGACGCGTGCCTGGCCGATCCGACCCAGATCGCGCTCATGGTCGTGCCCAACGAGGGCTGGCCGGGGCCGGTCGGGCTGGTGCGCCTCTTCAACATCCACGTGCTGGATGGCTACGCCGGGCTCGAGATCATCATCGCCGACCGCCGGGCCCAGCGGCGGGGCCTGGGCGTCCAGGCCGGCCGGCTCGTCTCCTTCTACGGCGTGGACGTCCTCGGGTTGCGCCGCATCGAGTCCCGGGCGTACGCCTACAACCGGCTGAGCATCAACGGCCTGCTGCGCAACGGGTTCCGGCAGGAGGGCGTGCTGCGGCAGGCGTCATTCAAGGACGGCAAGTACTGGGACATCGTCATCTTCGGGATCCTGCGCGAGGAGATCGAGATCCAGCGGCAGAAGGACAGGTACCTGGTGCCCGGACCGGGCGAGGCGCCGGCGGTTGAGCCTCCATAACCTCCTGCCGCTGGTCGCGCTGCTGTTCAACCTGGCGCTGGCCGGGATCGCCATCATCCGCAACCCCGGGAGCCGGCTGAACCGGCTCTTCGTGTACTTCGTCTCGACGATGGCCGTCTGGAACCTGGGCGTCTTCATGCTGCGCCGGGCGGTCGACCCGGCCAGCGCCGTGTTCTGGGAGGCCGTGATCCACGTGGGGGTCATCGCCGGCCCCGTCTTCTACTACCACTTCGCCCTGGTGTTCCTGGACAGCACGGCGGGCCACCGGCCGTCGCTGGCGCTGGGCTACGTGCTGCTGGCGGCGTTCACCGGGCTGAGCCTGACGTCGTCCCCGCTCTTCATGCGGGGCGTGACGTGGACCCACTGGGGCTGGGCGCCGGTGCCGGGGCCGCTCTACGGGGCCCTCCTGGTCTACCTGTACGGGTTCTTCACGGCGGGCCTGGTACGGCTGGGGCGCGCGTACCGGACGATGGACTCCAGCTTCCGGCGCAACCGGACGGTCCTGGTGATGCTCGGGGCGGTGATGACCATCGGCGGGGGGTTCTTCGACTTCCTCCGCTTCATCGCGGCCAGGACCTTCCCGGCCGCCGACTTCATCTACCCCGTGGGGATCCCGGCCAACATGGTCTGCGCCCTCATGCTGGGAACGTCGATCGTGCGCTACCGCATGTTCGACGTGGACGCTGCCGTGAAGAAGACCGCCGTCTACGCCGCCGTCGGGGCCGTCCTCACGGGACTCCTGGGTGCCCTCGTCTGGGGCCTGGGCTCCCTGGGCCTGCACGACGTGACGGCCCTCTGGCTGGTGGCGCCCCTGGGCGTGCTCATGACGCTGCTGCTGACGCCCCTGGGCCGGCGGCTCGAGGCCATGATCCAGCGCCTCATCTTCTCCCGCCGGCGCGGCTGCTACGAGACGCTCCTGGCCCTCAGCAAGCGCATGAGCATCATCCTCGACCTGAACGCGCTGGTGGAGACGCTGGTGCGCGGCCTGGTCCACGGGGTTCCCCTGACCCACGCCGCCCTGCTCACCCGCGATCCGGCCACCGGGGACTTCGTGGTCGCCCGTGCCGAGTCCGCGGTCGACCGTGACATGGCGGTGCCTCCCGTGCGTCCGGACCGGCGGCTGGTCGAGTGGCTGAAGCAGGCGGACGGCGCCCTGGTGAAGGAGGAGCTGAAGCTCAACCCCAGGATCGCCAGCTACTTCGACGCCGCCGAGAACGAGCTGGAGGAGATCAACGCCGCCATCGTGGTGCCCCTGAAGATTGAGGGCGCGCTCACCGGGATCCTCCTCCTGGGCGAGAAGCTCTCGGGTGAGATCTTCAACGAGCAGGAGCTGGAGCTGCTGTCGCTGCTGGGCAACCAGGCGGCCATCGCCCTGGCGAACGCGCAGCTCTACGCGGAGCTGCGGGCGTCCAACGTGCGGCTGCGCGAGGCCAGCCGGCTGAAGTCCCAGTTCCTGGCCAGCATGTCCCACGAGCTGAGAACGCCGCTCAACTCCATCATCGGGTTCTCGAAGGTCCTGCTGAACCGCACCGCCGGCGAGCTGAACGAGCGGCAGGAGGCCTACGTCCGCTCCGTGCACAACAGCAGCACCCACCTCCTGGAGCTGATCAACGACATCCTGGACATCTCCCGCATCGAGGCCGGCAAGCTCGACATGAACCCGGAGGAGGTGGACCTGGCCGAGCTGGTGGAGGAGTGCGTGGAGGCCACCATCCCGCTGGTCCGGGGCAAGGTCCTGAAGGTGGAGACCGAGGTGCCGTCCGGCCTGCCCAGGGTCCACGCCGACCGGACCAAGCTCAAGCAGGTGGTGCTCAACATGCTCTCCAACGCGGTGAAGTTCACGCCCGCGGGCCGGGTGGTGCTCCGGGTCGCCCTCGAGGGCGACACCGTGCACGTGAGCGTCTCGGACACGGGCGTGGGGATCGCGTCGGACGACCTGGCGCGGCTGTTCAAGCCCTTCGAGCGCCTGGAGAACCCGCTCACCCGGACGGCCGGCGGCACGGGCCTGGGCCTGGCGATCAGCAAGAAGTTCGTGGAGATGCACGGAGGGACCATCTGGGTGGAGAGCCTGGAGCGGCAGGGATCGACCTTCCACTTCACCCTGCCGGTGGGCTCGCCCGCCGTGCTGAAGCGGTAGCCCATGCCGTCCCGCACGCCCCGCCGCGACGTCACCGGCGTCAAGATCCTCCACATCGAGGACAGCCCGGAGAACCGGATGCTCGTCCGGGCCCTGCTGGAACCGGAAGGCTACACCGTGATGGAGGCGGAGGACGGCCTGTCGGGCATCGAGGCCGCCCTCCGCGAGGTGCCCGACCTGGTGCTGCTCGATCTCAACTTGCCCGGCGTGGACGGCTACGAGGTCGGCGTCATCCTCCGGTCGTTCCCCACCCTCGCCAAGACGCCGGTCGTGGCGGTGACCGCCTACGCCATGGAGGGCGACCGCCAGCGGACGCTGGTGGCCGGGTGCGACGGCTACATCGCCAAGCCCATCGATCCCGACCTCTTCCCGCGCCAGGTGGAGGAGTTCCTGCGCGGCAAGCGCGAGCGGGTGGAGGAGCGCGACGCCACCCCGTACCTGAGGGAGCTGAACCAGCGCCTGGTGTACCGGCTGGTGCACCAGGTGGAGGAGCTGAAGCGGCTGAACCAGCAGTTCGTGCGCCGGGCCCTCCAGCTGGAGGACCTGCACCGCGCCGTGCAGGACATCACCTCCGAGGTGGGCGTGGTCCCGCTCCTCGAGCGCCTCCTGCCGGCCCTGGCGGCCGCGCTCGGGATGCGGAGCCTGACGGTGGAACTGAGCGATCCTCCCGGTGTCCGCGTGGACGCCCGCGGCCAGGGCGGACCGGGTCAGGAGGCCGAGGCCGCCGGCGCGCCGGGCGCGGAAGGGGAGCAGCGGGAGTGGCGCCTGCCGCTGGACATCCGCGGGCGATCCCTCGGGGTGATGGTCGCCCGCCGCGCCTCCGCGCCCGGGGCCACGTCCGACGAGGAGCAGCTCCTGAAGATCGTCGCCAACCAGGTGGCCATCGCGGTGGAGAACGCCCGGCTCTACCAGGGCACGGTGGAGCGGGCGGCCGAGGCCGAGAGCCTGGTCGAGGCCGGCCGTCTGCTGGCCAGCACCCTGGAGCTGTCGGAGGTGCTGCACCGCCTGGCCGAGATGGTCCGCCGCCGCCTGGAGACCGACTGCGTGGTGCGCATCTGGCTCCGGGAGATCGGCCAGCCGGGCGAGTTCTGTCTGCACGCGCAGGCCGGGACGACGCGGGAGCCCCCGCCCCACCGCGTCCACGTGGCGGCCGGGGAGGGGCTCATCGGCGGCATCGTGTACCGCCGTGCGTCCATCGTGGTCGACGACCTCCGCGCCGACCCGCGCGTGCGCAACCGCGAGCGGGTGCGCGAGGAGGGCCTGGCCTCCTTCCTGGGCGTCCCGATGCTCCTCGAGGACACGCCCGTCGGCATCCTCACCGTGGCCACCCGCGAGCGCCGCGTCTTCTCCCACGAGGAGGTGGCCCTGGTCGAGGCGCTGGCCCGGTCGGCCGCGGTGGCGATCTGGAACGCCAGGCTCTACGAGGAGACCCAGCAGCGGCTCAGCCAGACCGAGACACTGCTGCGGGTCAGCCAGGCCGTGGGCTCCACGCTCGACGTGGCGGAAGTCGCGCGGCGGACGGCGCGGGAGCTGGTCCGGGCCCTGGGCGCCGACATGGGCGGCGCCTGGCGGCTGACCCCGGCGCGCGACCGGCTGGTGCCGCTGGCCGGCTACCACGTGCCCCCGCGCCTGCTGGAGCACCTGGCCGGCACCCCGCCCTCGGCCTCGAGCCCCCTGCTGGAGGCCCTCCGGGAGACGGGAGCGCCCGTCTACTCCAGCGACAGCGCCGGGGACCCGCTGTTCGACGAGCCGCTGCTGCGCCTCCTTCCCCACCGGTCCGTCCTGGTGGTCCCCATGCGAATCAAGGACGAGACCACCGGCGGCTTCGCCGTCGTCTGGACGCGGGAGCGCCACGAGTTCCGGGACGAGGAGCTCCGGCTGGTGGAGGGCATGGTCCAGCAGGCGGCCATCGCCATCGAGAATGCGCGCCTGCTGGAGGCGGAGCGCGAGGCGCGCGAGAGCCTCCAGGTCTCGGAGACGCGGTACCGCGAGCTGTTCGAGAACGCCATGGACCTCGTGTACGTGCACGACCCGGAGGGTCGGATCCTGGCGTTCAACGAGGCCGGCGTGCGAGCCAGCGGGTACACCACGGGCGAGATCCTCCAGATGAACATCGCCCAGCTCATGGGTGCCGAGGACGCCGCGCGGGTGCGCGCCGTCATCGGGCGCATGATGCGGGGCGAGCGCGCCCGGGAGCTGTTCACGTTCGAGCTGGTGCGGAAGAACGGGACGCGGGCGATCCTGGAGTGTGCGGCCCGCGTCATCCGCCGGGACGGCATCCCCGTGGCGGTGCAGGGGGTCGCCCGCGACATCACCGAGCGGCGCAAGCTCGAGCAGCGCCAGGCGGCCTTCGTGGAGATCGTCAAGGAGCTGGCCGCCGAGGACGACTTCGACCGCCTGTTCTCCCTGATCGGGCGGCGCGTGTGCGAGCTGGTGGAGGCCGACAGCGCCGTGATCTCGCTGGTCGAGGGGGACGAGATCGTCTTCCGCGGCTCCTACGGCGTCGACGACGCGACCCTCCTGACGCGGCGGCGCCCGATCGCCGAGAGCCGGGTGGGGCGCGTGCTGGCCGAGAAGCGCGCCTTCTCCTGCCCGGACACGGCCGCCGACCCCCACTGGCGCGACTCGGTGGTGGTCCGCCGCCTGGGCTACCGCGCGATCATCGACGTCCCCATCGTCCTCCGCGGTGAGGTCATCGGCGTGCTGGGCGTGCTCTACCGCTCGCCCCGGGCGTTCAGCGAGGAGGATGTGGCCCTGCTCACGTCCCTGGCGGAGCACACGGCGGTGGCGCTCGACCGGACGAACCTGCTGCGGAAGCTGGAGGCCCGGCTGCGGGAGACCGAGACGCTGCTCGCCGTGAGCCAGGCCGCCGGCTCGGTGCTGGACGCGACGGAGATCGCGCGGCGCACCGTCCGGGAGATGGTGCGGGCGCTCGGGGCGGACGTGGGCGGGGCGTGGCGGCGGGCCCCGGACGGCGACCGCTTCATGCCCGTGGCGGGGTACCGGGTCCCCCCCGAGGTGGTTCCCACCTTCGCCGGGGCGCCGCTCACCCACGACCTGGAGATCGTCCGGGCGGTGCTCACGACCCCGGCGCCGGTGTTCGTGGCCGACAGCGGGGCCGACCCGCGGCTGGACGCGCCGTTCTTCCGCGCGCTGCCCCACCGGTCCGTCCTGGTGGTGCCCATGATCGTCCAGGGCGAGGTCATCGGCGGCTTCGCGGTGGCGTGGACGCGGCAGGTGCACCAGCTCAGCGCCGACGAGCTCAGGCTGGTGGATGGCATCGCCCGCCAGGCCGCCGTCGCCCTGGAGAACGCGCGGCTCCTGGAGGCGGAGCGGGAGGCGCGGGAGCGGCTCGCCGTCTCCGAGACCCGCTACCGCGAGCTCTTCGAGAACGTCATCGACATCGTCTACCTCCACGACCTGGAGGGGCGCATCCTGGCCATCAACGAGGCGGGCGTGCGCGCCAGCGGGTACTCGCGCGAGGAGCTGCTGGGGACGAACCTGGCCGACCTCCTGCGCCCCACGGACGTCCGGCGCGCCGCGGACCTGATCGAGCGGATGCTGGCCGGGGAGCGGGTGGAGTCCTTCACTGCCGAGCTGGTCTCCAAGGAGGGCCACCGGCTCCTGCTGGAGTGCGTGGGCCGCGCCGTCTGCAAGGACGGCCGGCCGGTGGCCGTCCTGGGCAGCGCCCGCGACATCACGGTGCGCGACCGGCTGGAGCGGAGGCAGGAGGCGCTGGTGGCCCTCAGCCGGCAGCTGGCCACCGAGGTGGACATCGACCGGCTGCTGCCCCGCATCGCAGAGGAGGCCAGGCGGCTCGTGGGGATGCACGCCGCCGTGCTGTTCCTGCTGGAGGGGGACGAGCTGGTGTTCCGGGGCGCGGCGGGGCTGGAGGCGGGCCTGCCGATCCAGACGCGGCTCGACGTGGCCACCAGCCTGACCGGCGTGGTGGTCCGCGAGCAGCGGCCGCTCATCCGCGAGAACCTCGCGCTGGACCCGGCGTGGGCCGCGATGCCCATCGTGGTGGAGTTCGGCTACCGCTCCCTGCTCGCGGTGCCCATCACGCTGAAGGACCAGACGCTGGGGGTCCTGAAGCTCCTGCACCGCGAGCCGCGGCCCTTCCCCGAGGAGGAGACCGACTTCCTGCGGGCGCTGGCCACCCAGGCGGCCCTGGCCATCGACAACGCCCGCCTCTTCGCCGCGCAGCGGGAGGAGGCCGAGGTGTCGGCGAGCCTCCTGCGCCTGGCCGCGGCCATCGAGGTGGTCCGGGACCTGGACGAGGTCCTGGACGCGGTGGTGCGCACGACCGCGCAGCTCATGGGCATGAGCCAGTGCGCGCTGTTCCTGCTGGACCCGTCGGACGAGAGCCTGATCCCCGCCGCCGCGTTCGGGCTGCCCGAGGAGCACCGCGCGGCCTACCTGGCGCTGCGCGGTCCCGCCAGGATCCCGGCGGTGGTCCGTGCGGTCGAGAGCCAGGAGCCGGTGGTGACCCACGCGGACCAGCCCGACTTCGGCGTCCCTCGAACCCTGGCCCGGACGCTGGGCATCCGCTCCATGCTCATCATCCCGCTGGTGAGCGGCGGCCGGCTGATGGGAACCATGGCGGTCCACACCCCGGGCGCGGCGCACACGTTCACCGCCAAGGAGATCGCGCTCGCCCGCGGCATCGCCGCGCACGCCGCGGTGGCCATCGACAAGGCGCGGCTCTTCCAGCAGACCCAGGCCCGCCTGCGGGAGACCGAGACGCTACTGGCCGTCACCCAGGCCCTCAGCTCCACGCTGGACCCGACGGAGACCATGCGGCGCGTGGCCCGGGAGATCGCGCGGACGCTGGGGGCGGACATGGTGGGCGCCTACCTCGCGGACGCGGCGAAGGAGACCCTGCACCCCATCGCCGGCTACCGGGTCCCCCAGGATCTCTACGAGCGGTTCATGCGGTACCCCATCTCCATCCAGGGCCACCCGGCCATGGAGGAGGCGTGGCGGCGGCGGCAGACCGTGTGGTGGAGCGATGCGGCCCGGGACGGCCGGCTGGACCCGGCGAGCGTCCAGCGCTTCCCGCACCAGTCGGCGCTCTTCGTGCCCATGACCGTGAAGGACGAGCCCATCGGCGGCTTCTTCGTGGTGTGGTGGAAGGAGCGGCGCCAGTTCACCCCCGAGGAGATCCGGCTGGTGAGCGGCATCAGCGACCAGGCGGCCATGTTCATCGAGAACGCGCGGCTGTACTCGGAGGCCACGCGCCGGCGCCGCGAGGCGGAGGAGCTGGCCCGCCTGGCCCGGATGCTCACCGAGAGCCTGGACGCCGCCGACGTGGGCGAGCGGATCGTGGAGAGCTCCCTGCAGCTCCTGGGCGGCCAGTTCTCGGTGCTGCGCCTGCTCCAGCCCGACGGCACCCTGAAGCTCATCGCGTCGAAGGGCGACCCGCGCGTGCTGGGCCGCCTGCTGCCGGTGATCCCGTCGGGCGCGGGCGTGGTGGGGCGGGCGGCCGCGTCCGGCGCCCCGGCCTGGTCGGCGGACGTCTTGGCCGACGCCGTGGACCTGCCGGAGGAGATGCGCGTCCACATCGAGGCGCTGGGGCTGCGCGCCTACCTGGCCGTCCCGCTCCGGGTGAAGCGGGAGATCATCGGCGTCATCGGCGTCTGCGACGAGACGGGCCGGCGCTTCTCCGACGCGGAGGTGGCGCTGCTGCAGACCTTCGCCGACCAGGCGGCCATCGCGCTGGAGAACAGCCGCCTCTACGGCGACCTCCGGGCCGCACTCCGCGCGGTGGAGGAGTCGCAGCAGCGGATCGTCCAGGGCGAGCGGCTCCGGGCGCTGGGAGAGATGGCGGGCGGCGTGGCCCACGACTTCAACAACGTGCTGGCCATCATCGTCGGCCGGGCGGAGGTCCTGCTCAACGAGACCGAGGATCCCGAGCTCCAGCGGCAGCTCAACGTCATCATCAAGGTGGCCCTGGACGCGGCCCAGACCGTCAAGCGCATCCAGGAGTTCACCCGGATGCGCCGGGCCCGCCCCTTCCAGCACGTGCACGTCCACCAGCTGGTGGACGAGGTGGTGGAGGTCACCCGCTCGCGCTGGAAGGACGAGGCGCAGTCCCGGGGCATCCGCTACGACTTGGTGGTGGAGGCGAACCCGACGCCGGCCGTCCTCGGCGACCCGTCCGAGATCCGGGAGGCGCTCACCAACATCCTGTTCAACGCCTTCGACGCCATGCCGGACGGCGGCCGGGTGACCCTCCGCACCGGCGTGGAGGGCGACCGCGTCTTCTGCTCCATCGCGGACACGGGCATCGGCATGTCGGAGGACGTGCGCCAGCGCATCTTCGACCCCTTCTTCACCACCAAGGGCGAGCGGGGCACCGGCCTGGGCCTCAGCGTGGTCTACGGCATCGTGACCCGCCACAACGGCGAGCTGGACGTCCAGAGCCGGCTGGGCGCCGGCACCACCTTCGTCATCCGCTTCCCGGTGGCCGGGGAAGCCGCAGTCGAGCAGCCCGTGCGCCGGCGCCGCGAGTCGCGCACGCAGGCGCGGGGGCGGATCCTCGTCATCGACGACGAGAGGGACGTGGCCGACATCCTGGGCGACGTGCTGACCCGCGACGGCCACCAGGTGGTGGTGTGCAGCGACGGCGCGGCGGGGCTGGCCCGCTTCGAGCGCGAGCGGTTCGACCTGGTGATCACCGACCTCGGCATGCCGGGCATGTCAGGCTGGGAGGTAGCGCGGCTGGTGAAGCTGGCCCGTCCGGGCCTGCCGGTCGTCATGATCACCGGCTGGGGCGACCGGATCGACCCGGCGGAGGCGGCGTCACGGGGCGTGGACGTCCTGGTGTCCAAGCCGTTCAAGCGCGACCAGATCCGCGAGCTGGTGAACAGCGCGCTGGGCGACGCACCCGCCCCGACGGCGCCCGGGGCTCGGCGCCCGCCGATCGCGGTGGACTGACCCGCCTGGGGGCTCCGGGGGCCCCGGACCCCCGGACGCCGGGGGCGCCCGGC
>JBBIOF010000021.1:0-14758 GCA_037443505.1 Candidatus Rokuibacteriota bacterium | reverse complement strand
CGCGGGGGCCGTGCCGTACACGAGGCCGGCGGCGATCCCCTCCACGGCCCGGCCCACCAGCAGCCCGCCGAAGGTGGCCGCGCCGCCAGCCAGGGCGTAGCCGCCCACGCTGCCGGCGAGGCCCAGGCGGAAGACGAGGAGGTGGCCCAGGCGGTCGCCGGCGATCCCGCCCGCGAACGACACCAGGGCGTAGGCGAGGACGTAGCTCACGATGACCCAGCGCACCCGCTCCGGCGCCGCCCCGAACGCCGCCGCCATGGAGGGGAACGCGATGTTGACCATCGAGTCGAGCGACACCACGAAGGCGCCGCCCGCGGCGATCCATCGGGTCATCCGCAGTATGATGGCACGACATGCCGGACGCCGCGGGATGGGCCATCGTGGTCGCGCGCGCCCTGCCTGGCCTCCCGCCTCAGGCGGGGCGCCTGCATCGCCACCGAGGCCCTGTGCGCCCTGGCCATGCCCGTGACGCCGTCGGCCGTGTTCGCGCGCGACTCGCTTCTCGGCCGGGAGACCGTGGTGCCGGGCGCGACCCTCGGGGGCACCATGTTCGCCGGCTCCCGGGTGCTGATCGTCATGGGCTTGCACACCCTGCTGCTGTCGCGCTAAAAGCGGGACCATGGACATCCAGCCAGGCGCCACCGCGGAAGTCAGCAGCACCGTCACCCCCGACCGCACCGCCGACGCGATGGGCAACCGCGGCGTGCACGTCCTCGCCACGCCCCACGTCGTGGGCCTCCTCGAGAGCGCGGCCCACGCCGTCCTCGCCCCCCACCTGCCTCAGGGGGCGGGGACCGTCGGCACCATGGTGGAGATGCGCCACCTGGCCGCCACCCCGGTGGGCATGAGGGTGCGGGCCCGGGCCACGCTGCTCGAGACCGACGGCAAGCGGTTCCTCTTCACCGTGGAGGCATGGGACGAGCAGGAGAAGATCGCCGACGGCCGTCACGAGCGGTTCGTGGTCCCGGACATGCAGAAGTTCCTGGCCCGCGCCATGAAGAAGGGACAGGCCTGATGCCCCCGGCGATCCGGAAGGACCTGATCGGCAAGGAGTACCCGCCCTTCGCCGTGACGGTGGAGCGCGGCAAGATCAAGGAGTTCGCCCGCGCCATCGGCGACCTGAACCCGTTCTACCTGGACGACGCGGTGGGCCGCGCCTCCCGGTGGGGCGACGTCATCGCGCCCCCGACCTTCGCCATCGCGTTCCGGGACGACGAGGTGGCCGGGACCGCCGCGGTGCTCCGCGACCTCGGGTACGACATCTCCCGGGTCCTGCACGGCGAGCAGGAGTTCGAGATCTTCCGCCAGATCACCCCGGGCGAGACCTTCCTCTGCCGGACGAAGGTGACCGACGTCTACGAGAAGACCGGCCGCAGCGGCCCCATGGGCTTCATCGTCCGGGAGACGGCCGTCACCGACCGGACCGACGAGATCGTGGTGCGGATGCGCCACACCACGGTGATCCGCCTGTGAAGTACGGCAAGGTGTACTTCGAGGACGTCGCGGTCGGCGACGAGCTGCCGCCCCTGGTCAAGGGCCCGGTGCAGCAGATCCAGCTCACCCGCTACGCCGGAGCCTCCGGCGACTTCAACCCCATCCACCAGGACGAGGAGTTTGCCCGCGCCGCCGGCATGGGCGGCGTCTTCGCCCACGGCATGCTCACCATGGGCTTCGTGGCCCAGGCGCTCACGGACTGGGCGGGGGCCGGCACCGTGCGCCGGCTCGGGGTCCGGTTCCAGGCGCTGGTCCGGCTCAAGGACACCGTCACCTGCAAGGGCCGCGTGACCGGGAAGTCGTCCAGCGACGGCGCGCACCTGGTGGACCTCGAGGTGTGGGCGGAGAACCAGCGGGGCGAGCGGGTCGTGGGCGGCCGGGCGACGGTCTCGCTCCCCACCCGCGCCTAGCGCGGGCACCGCGCCTGCACGGGCGTTCTTCGGGGAACGCCCGTGCGCACCGTGCCCGAACTCCCCCGGGGCCCTCTGCAAGTCGCTGGTCGCGCCGCTCGCGCTGGCGGCCGACCGCCGCTCGCCCGCTCTCAGCCGCCCGGCGTCTCGCCTCGCAGCGCGACCCACTCCCGGAGGGCCTCGCGCGTGGACGGGAACGCCAGCGCGTCCCAGGGGATCGCCGCGGGGGTGACCCACTCCAGCGCGTCGTTCTCCTCGCAGGGCGTGAGCGTGCCGCCGGTCACCCGCGCCCGGTACACGATGATCACGGGTGTGGCCGGGTACGTGTAGACGTTGAGCAGCCCCAGCAGCTCCACGCGCAGGCCGGTCTCCTCGAACGTCTCCCGGAGGGCGGCGTCGGTGACCGACTCCCCGAAGTCCACGAAGCCCCCGGGGAAGGTCCAGAGCCCCTTGCCCGGGTTGATCGAGCGCCGCGTGAGCAGCACCCGCCCGTCCTGCTCCGGGATGGTGCCCGCCACGACCTTGGGGTTCAGGTAGAACACGAACCGGCACCGCGAGCACACCGACTGCTCGCGCTGGTCGGGCGGCACGGGCTCGCGGACGAGGGGCGCCCCGCAGAGAGGGCAGAAGCGGATGGTTCCGGGGGCGAGGATGCGCGGTTGGAGGTCCTCCACGTCCCGAGTCTAGCACGGGCTGTCTTGACACCTCCGGCCGTCCGGTGTAGAAACCCCCGTCGGAGTCCCACTGCCGCTCGCCATGAGGAGGCCGATCATGCGCCATCGCATCCTCGCCACGACTGCCGTCATCCTGGCCCTCGCCCTGGCCGTTCTGGTGGCCAGCGGCCAGGCCCAGCAGGTCTCCGGCGAGTACAAGATCGGAGTGCTCGAGCCGCTCACCGGACCCCTTGCCTTCGAGGGCAAGCGTCACCTGGAGGGCTACGAGATCGTCCGCGACATGATCAACGAGCGGGGCGGCGTCATGGGTCGGAAGCTGGTGCTCGCCGTGGGCGACGCCACCGACCCCACCGCGGCCGCCAGCGAGGCGAACCGCCTGATCACGCGGGAGGGCGTCCGGATCATCACCGGCACCTACTCGTCCACGCTCTGCGGGGCCGCCAGCGAGGCCGCCGCCCGCCACAACGTCGTCTACTGGGAGACCTCCTGCGTGGACCCGCGCTTCTCCAAGCGCGGCCTCAAGAACGTCTTCCGTACGGAGATCGACGGGACCGGGTTCGGCTGGTACAACATCGAGTTCATCGCCAAGCACCTGGCGCCCCGGTTCAACCTGAAGCCCAACCAGCTCAAGATCGCCTTCCTCAGCGAGGACTCGTCCTACGGCCAGGGCGTCACGGAGGCCGCCCGCCAGCGCGCCCGGCAGGAGTTCGGGATGCAGGAGGTGGCGGCGGAGTACTACGCCTTCGCCTCCACCAACGACTTCACGCCCATCATCGTCAAGCTCAAGCAGCTCAACCCGGACGTGGTGCACCACATCGCCCGCGGCAACGACGCGGTGCTGTTCTGGCGGCAGTCCCGCGAGCAGAACTTCCAGTTCAAGGCGCTGGTGCACGCCGGCGCCACCGGGTACGGCTCGCCCGACTTCGGCAAGGCCCTGGGCGCGGAGGGCAACGGCCCCTTCGCCCTCCTGGAGCCCGGGCCCGGCTTCCGCATCGAGGCGCTCCGGCCCGAGGGGCAGAAGATCGAGCGCGACTTCCGGGAGGCCGTGCGCAAGCGCACCGGCCACGAGCCGCTGGGCGGCCACCAGCTGGCGGGTGCGGGCCTGTGGCTGCTCAAGCTCGTGCTCGACCGGGCCCGGACGGACGACCTGGAGAAGTTCCGCCAGGCCGTGCTGTCCCTGGACCTGCCGGTGGGCTCCATGATCAACGGCTGGGGCGTGAAGTTCGCCGACAACGGGCAGAACGCCAACGAGCGGGTCCAGCACTACATGCTGCAGTGGCAGAACGGGCAGCTGGTCACGGTGTGGCCGGAGGAGTTCTCGACCATTCGCGCCCGGTGGATCCCGCTCGGCGCCTGGGACCAGCGGAAATAGACGCGCTCGCGCAGCTCGCGGTCTCCACGGTCCTCCTGGGGGGGATCTATGCCCTGATCGCGGTGGGGCTCACCCTCGTGTTCGGCATCATGAGGGTGGTCAACTTCGCCCACGGCGAGTTCCTGATGCTGGGCATGTACCTGGCCTTCTGGGCCTTCGCCCTCTGGTCCCTGGACCCGTACGTCGTGCTCTTCGCGTCCATCCCCATCTTCTTCCTGGTGGGGCTCGTCAGCTACGTCCTGGTGATGAGGGGCGTGATCACGGCCTCCCACAACGTCCAGATCTTCACCACCGTGGGGCTCTCGGTGGCGCTCCAGAACGCGGCCCTGGTGGCCTGGACGGGCGACTTCCGCTACATCCGCCCCTGGCACTCCTCCGTGGTCCTCCGCGTGGGCGCCACCGCCTTCAACCTCTCCCAGGTGGTGGCCTTCCTGATCGCCGTGGCGCTCACGGTGGCGCTGTTCGCGTTCATGAAGCTCACCCACACCGGCCGCGTGATGCGGGCCACCGCCCAGGACCGGGAGGCGGCGACCCTCATGGGCATCGACACCGACCGGGTCTACCGCCTCACCTGGGCCATCGGGACCGCCGCGGTGGGCGCCGCCGGGGTGCTGGTGGCGCCGCTCTACTCCGTCTACCCCACCGCCGGCCTGCAGTTCGTGCTGCTGGCGTACGTGGTGGTGGTGCTGGGCGGCCTCGGCGACATGGTGGGCGCCCTCCTGGGCAGCGTCATCGTCGCGGCCGTGGAGGTGGTGGGCTCCTACGTCATCGGCGCGGCGTGGAAGGAGGTCCTCTACTTCGTCCTCTTCATCGCCGTGCTGGTGTTCCGCCCGGCAGGGCTCTTCGGCCAGCGCGGGGCGGAGATGCTGGGCGCGTGACCAGCGGCCTGCTCGCCCGCCGCGGGGGCGCCCTGGTGGTCTTCGGCGCGGCGGCCCTGGCGCCCCTCGTGGTCCGCGACACCTTCTTCCTCGACGCGCTCGTCCTGATCCTCATGTGGGGGGCGGCCTCGGCCGCCTGGAACGTGGCCAGCGGCTACGCGGGCCAGGTGTCGCTGGGGCACTCGGCCTTCTTCGGCATCGGCGCCTACTCGGCCGCGCTGCTGTCCGCCCGGTTCGACCGCTCGCCGTGGGTCGGGCTGGTCCTGGGCGTGCTGCTGTCCCTGGCGGCCGGGGCCGTCATCGGCTACCTCTCCAACCGCCTCAGGGGCCCCTACTTCGCGCTCTCCACCATCGCCTTCTCCCAGGTGCTCCTCATCGTGGCCAGCCGCTGGCGCGGCTTCACGGCGGGCTCGGAGGGCATCCCCGTGCCCTTCCGCCCCGGCTTCTGGACCCTCGGGCTCGGCCACGTCGCCTGGCTCTACCTCACCCTGGCGCTGGCCGTGCTCTTCTACGCCGTGGAGGTGTACCTGGAGCGATCGCGGGTGGGCTTCCAGCTCGCCGGGGTGCGCGAGGACGAGGACGCGGCCGAGGCGCTGGGCATCGCGAGCCGGCGGCTCAAGGTGGCGGCCGTCACCGCGAGCGCGGCCCTCACCGCGGTCTGCGGGGCCCTGTGGGCCCAGTACGTGGGCTTCGTGGACCCCTTCTACGTCTTCTCCGTGGACCTGTCCATCCGCTTCGCGCTCAACACCATCATCGGGGGCACCGGCACCGCCCTGGGGCCCTGGCTGGGCTCCATCCTCATCACCTCGCTGGAGACCTACCTGCGGGCGACGTTCTCCGGGGTCAAGACCGGGTTCACCGGCATCTACCTCATCATCTACGGTGCCGTCCTGATCCTGGTGGTTCGCTTCCTGCCCGAGGGGCTGGCGGGGCTGGCGGCGCGCTGGCGGACGGCGGCGGCCCGCGCCCGGGCCTGAGGCGCCCTCCCGTGCTCCGCCTGGACCGCGTCACCAAGCGCTTCGGCGGCCTCACCGCGGTGCGGGAGGTGACGCTGGAGGTGGCGCCCGGCGAGCTGCTGGGCATCATCGGCCCCAACGGCGCGGGCAAGACCACGCTGTTCAACGTCATCGCCGGCTTCTACCGGCCCGACGAGGGACGGGTGTTCTTCGACGGCCACGACGTCACCGGGCGGTCGCCCCACGCCATCTGCCGCCTGGGGCTCACCCGCACCTTCCAGATCGTGAAGCCCTTCGGCAACCTCTCGGTGCTCGACAACGTGACCATCGGCTCGCTCACGCGGGTGACCAGCGTCCGCTCGGCCCGGGTGGACGCCGAGCGGGTCATCGAGACGTGCGGCCTCGCCCCCTACGCCGGCGTCCGGGCGCGTGCACTGCCCGTCGGCCTGCGCAAGCGCCTGGAGGTGGCCCGGGCGCTGGCCACGCGGCCGCGCCTGCTGCTGCTGGACGAGGTCATGGCGGGGCTCAACCCCGCCGAGCTCATGGGCATGGTCGACCTGATCCGCCGGCTGCACGCCGAGGGACTCACCCTGGTGGTCATCGAGCACATCATGGCGGCCATGATGCGGCTGGCGCGGCGCATCGTGGTGCTCCACCACGGGGAGCTGATCGCCACCGGCGCGCCCGCGGAGGTCGCCGCCGACCGCCGGGTCATCGACGCCTACCTGGGCGAGGAGTTCGTCCTTGCTCAGGCTTGAGGGCATCGACGCCTTCTACGGCGACCTCCAGGCCCTCTTCTCGGTGACCTTCGAGGTCCGGGACAGGGAGATCGTGGCCCTGGTGGGAGCCAACGCCGCCGGCAAGACGACCACCATTCGCGTCATCTCCGGCCTGGTGGGCCCCCGCCGGGGACGGATCCTCTTCAACGGCGACGACCTGGCGCGCGTGGCCGCCCACCGCCGCGTGGACCTCGGCATCGTGCAGGTCCCCGAGGGGCGCCGGCTCTTCCCCTTCATGACCGTGGCCGAGAACCTGCTGCTGGGCGCGCACCCCGGGCGCGCCCGGGCGGAGCGCGGCGCCTCCCTGGAGTACGTGTACTCGCTCTTCCCCGTCCTCGCCGAGCGCCGCACGCAGCTGGCCGGCTCGCTCTCGGGGGGCGAGCAGCAGATGTGCGCCATCGGCCGGGCCCTGATGGCGCGGCCCCGGCTGCTCATGCTGGACGAGCCCACGCTGGGCCTGGCGCCGGTCCTGGTGGCGAAGATCTTCGACACGGTCCGCACGATCAACGCCCACGGCGTCACCGTGCTCCTGGTGGAGCAGAACGTGCGCCAGGCCCTCACGGTCGCCCACCGCGCGTGCGTCCTGGAGAGCGGCCGCCTGGTCCTGGAGGGGCCGGCCCGGGAGCTGCTGGGCGACGAGCGGCTCAAGCGCGCCTACCTGGGGCTGTGACGGACGGCGGCGGGCCCGGCGCGCGGGTGCCGCGGCCCCGGGGCGGCCGGAGGAGGTGGAGGCAGTGATGCGGATCGACCGGAAGCGGCTGGAGCGGTCCATCGAGGAGCTGGGCGGCATCGGGGCCACGCCGCGGGGCGGGCTCACCCGCGTGGCGCTGACCGACGAGGACCGGCAGGGACGCGACTGGATCGTGGCCCGGATGAAGGAGGCCGGCCTGCGCGTCACCGTCGACCGGATGGGCAACATCTTCGGGGAGCGGGCCGGCGCCGAGGCGCTGCCGCCGGTCATGATGGGCTCGCACCTGGACTCGGTGCCCACCGGCGGCCGCTACGACGGGCAGCTCGGGGTCCTGTGCGCGCTGGAGGCCATCCGCTCGCTCGACGACCACCGGGTCCGGACGCGCCACCCGGTCACGCTGGTGGTCTTCACCAGCGAGGAGGGCGCCCGCTTCCAGCCGGCGATGATCGCCAGCGGCGTCATGGCGGGCAGGATCTCCCTGGAGGACGCCTACAACGCCCGCGACCGCGACGGGATCCGGCTGGTGGACGCGCTCGAGCGCATCGGCTACCTGGGCCCGGAGCCCTGCGTCGCGCGCCCCTTCCGCGCCTACCTGGAGCTGCACATCGAGCAGGGGCCCCGGCTCGAGGAGGAGGGGCTGTCCGTGGGCGTGGTGGAGGGCATCGTCGCCATCTCCTGGTCCCGCCTCACCATTCACGGGGTGCAGGACCATGCCGGCCCCACCCCCATGCGCGTCCGCCACGACGCTCTGGTGGCCGCCGCCGAGGTGATCACCGGCGTGCGGCGCATCGCCCGGGAGGTCGGCGGCGACCTGGTGACCACGGTCGGCAGCCTCACGGTCTCGCCCAACATCGTCAACGCCATCCCGGGCCGCGTCACGCTCTCCATCGACATGCGCGACCCCAGCGACGCCACGCTCGACCGCGCCCTGCCCATGCTCGACCGCGTGGTCAAGGAGGCGTGCGAGCGCGAGGGCGTCCGGTACGAGCTCGAGCACTACTGGCGGGTGCCCTTCACCCCGTTCGCGCCCGAGGTGGTCGCGGCCGTGGAGCGCGCGGCGCGGGCCGTGGGCGCCCGGCACCGCCGCATCCTCTCCGGCGCCGGCCACGACGCGCAGTACATGGCCGCCATCGGCCCGGCCGGCATGGTGTTCGTGCCCTCGCGGAACGGCCGGAGCCACTGCGAGGAGGAGTTCACCCCGATGGACGACGTCGAGCAGGGGGCCAACACCCTGCTCCTCGCCGCGCTCGACCTGGCCGGCCGGGCCTGACCCGAAAGGAGGAACGCCGTGCTCCTCGACCGCTACCTCAAGGCCGTGCTGACGGTGATCGCGGGCGCGCTGGTCGCCATCGCGCTCAATCCCTGGCTCGCCGCCGTCGCCCCGCACGGGGCGGAGGCCCAGACGCCCGCGGCGAAGTACGAGATCAACCTGCCGAGGGCGTGGGGGAAGATCGTCGGCTACTCGAACCAGAACCTCCTCATGGAGGCGCCCGACGGCACCCTGCGCGCGGTGGACCTCGAGGGCAAGGCGCCGGAGTACCCGCGGGTGAAGATCCTGGTCCGCTGGCAGTGAGCCGGTGCGGGGCGCGGGCCCGCGCGGCCCGCGCCCTGCGCGGTCAGGTCCGGCGCAGCTCCTCGGGCCGGACGGGCAGGCGGCGGATCCGCCGGCCGGTCGCTGCGAAGATGGCGTTGCAGACCGCGGGCACCAGGGGCGGCACCCCGGGCTCGCCGGCCCCCCCGGGCGCCTCGCCCGACTCCAGGATGTGCACCTCGATGCGCGGGGTCTCGTCGATCCGCAGCATCGGGTAGTCGTGGAAGTTCGACTGGCGCACTCGCCCGCCCTCGATGGTGATCTCGCCGTGGAGGGTCGCGGTCAGCGCGAAGACTATGCCGCCCTCCATCTGCGCCTTCACCTGGTCGGGGCTGGCCGCGATGCCGCAGTCGATGGCGCAGACGACCCGGTGCACCCGCACCCGGCCGTCGGGCGCCACCGACACCTCGGCCACCTGGGCGGCGTAGCTGCCGTAGGAAAACGCCACGGCGATGCCGCGGGCCCGGCCCGGCGGCGGCGGCGTGCCCCACCCCGCCTCCCGCGCCGCCAGCTCCAGCACGGCCCGGTGCCGGGGCGCCCGGCCCAGCAGCGCCCGGCGGAACTCGAACGGGTCCCTGCCGGCGGCGTGCGCCAGCTCGTCCACGAACGACTCGGTGACGAACGCGTTCTGCGACGCCCCTACCGACCGCCAGAAGCCCACCGGGATGCCGAAGTCCTTGTAGACCCAGTCGACCTCCACGTTGGGGATGGCGTAGGGGATGTTCGCCGCACCCTCCACCGCCGTGCGGTCGACGCCATCCGGCCCCAGCGGGAACTTCCGCGGGATCAGGAGCGAGGGGCCCACGATGCGGTGGGTCCAGGCGACCGGCATCCCGCCGGCGTCCAGCGCCGCGCGCAGAACGTTGTAGGTGGCCGGCCGGTAGTAGTCGTGCCGGATGTCGTCCTCGCGGGACCAGATCACCTTCACGGGGGCGCCCACGGCCCGCGACAGCTCCACGGCCTCCGCGACGAAGTCGGTCTCCGAGCGCCGCCCGAAGCCGCCGCCCAGGAGCGTGGTGTGCACGAACACCCGCTCGCGCGGCAGCCCCGTGAGGCGCATGGCCGTCTCCTGCGTGCCGGTCTGGTTCTGCGTGGGCGCCCAGACGTCGCACCGGTCGGGCCGCACGTGGGCCGTGCAGTTCATGGGCTCCATGGTGGCGTGGGCCAGGAACGGGACCTCGTACACGGCCTCGAGCGCCCTGGCCGCCCGGGCCAGGGCCCCGGCGGCGTCGCCCTCCCGCCGGGCCACGCGGCCCGGCTGCCGGGCGAGCGCCGCGTAGCCCCGCGAGATGTCCGCGCTGGAGAGCGCGGCGTTCGGCCCTTCGTCCCAGGCCACCCGGAGCGCCTCGCGGCCCCTGCGCGCGCTCCAGTAGTCGTCGGCCACCACGGCCACCCCCGAGGCGATCCGCACCACGTGCCGGACGCCCTTCACCGCCCGGGCGGCGGCCGCGTCGACGCTCTTCACCCCGCCGCCGAACACGGGGCAGCGCTCCACCGTGGCGACCAGCAGGCCGGGCACGGTGACGTCGATCCCGAAGATCGCCCGTCCCGTCACCTTGTCCGGCGTGTCGAGGCGCCGCACGGTCTTGCCGATCAGCCGGAACTCCGCGGGCGTCTTGAGGCGCGGGCTCTGCGGCACGGGAAGCTGCGCGGCACGGTCCACCAGCTCGCCGTACGCGAGCCTGCGCCCCGTCGGCCGGTGGTACACGGCGCCCTGCTCGGCGTAGCACTCCTCCACCGGCACCCCCCAGACCTGCGCGGCGGCGGCCACCAGCATCTCGCGTGCGGCCGCGCCCGCCCGCCGCCACAGGCCCATGGAGCCCCGGATGGACATGCTCCCCACCGTGGACTGCCGCCCTCCCAGCAGCGGGTTGCCGTAGGCGGGATCGGCGGGCGCCTGCTCCACCCTCACCTTCGACCAGTCGGCCTCCAGCTCGTCCGCCACGATCATGGGCATCGTCGTGCCGGTGCCCTGTCCCATCTCGGACATGCCGTTGACGATGGTCACGATCCCGTCGCGGTCGATGCGGATCCAGGCGCTGGGAGCGAAGACCCGCTCCGCGGCCCGCGCGGCCCGGCGGGGGCCCGGGACATGGAAGCCGATCACCAGGCCGGCGCCGGCGGCCAGCCCGCCGCCGAGCAGCGTCCGGCGCGACAGCGTGGGGCTCATCGCGAGCCTCCCGCCGGCGCCGCACCCCCGCGGACGAGGGCGGCGGCGCGGTGGATGGCGGCCCGGATCCGCTGGTAGGTCCCGCAGCGGCAGATGTTGCCCGCCATCGCCTCGTCGATCTCGGCGTCGGTCGGGTTCTTCTTCTCGGCGAGAAGGGCGGCGGCGCGCATGATCTGCCCGGCTTGGCAGTAGCCGCACTGCGGCACGCCGAGCTGCGCCCAGGCCTTCTGCACCGGGTGGTTGCCCTCGGGGTCGAGCCCCTCGATCGTGGTGACGCTCCGGCCGGCCACGGCCGCGAGGGGCGTGACGCACGATCGCACCGGACGTCCGTCCACGTGGACGGTGCAGGCCCCGCACTGGGCGATGCCGCAGCCGAACTTGGTGCCGGTGAGGCCGACCCTGTCGCGGAGCGCCCACAGCAGGGGCATGTCGGGATCGGCGTCGATCGTGAGGCTCCTGCCGTTGACCACCAGCGAGACCATCGCGACCTCCCGAGGGAACGGCTGGGCCGATTATACCGTCGGGCCCGGCCTCACTCGGCCGGCGGCAGCGCCTCCCCCACCACGTAGGGCTGCTCGGCCGCGGGGTGCCGCGCCCGGACGCGCAGGCGGACCACCACGGGCAGGTGGTCGGACGCCACCCGAGCGAGCCGGCTCCGGTGCGGGTGGAACGCCTCGCCCTCGAGCTCCACGTCCCAGTAGATCCGGTCCAGGCGGAACAGCGGGAACACCGCCGGGTGCGTCCGCCGCATGCGCCGCATGGGCGAGGAGAACTCCAGCCGCAGCCCCCGGGTGATGGGGCCGCGGTGCCACTCGTTGAAGTCGCCCATCAGCACCCGGGGCCCCTCCAGCCGCTCGGAGGCCCGGATGAAGGCGGCCAGCAGCTCGAGCTGCTCCCGCCGCTCGCGCAGCGCGAGCCCCAGGTGGCAGTTGAAGACGTGCACCGTCCGGCCGTTGGCGGCCAGGTCCACGCGCAGGCAGCCCCGCGGCTCGCGGGTGCGCCACGAGAGGTCGCACGTGGCCCAGCCGAGGACCGGGAGGCGGCTCAGGACCGCGTTGCCGTACGTGCCGGCTCCGTGGGGCCGGGTGGCGCCCATGACGAGCGTCATCCCCAGCCGGTCCGCCAGGTAGGCCGCCTGGTCGCCGTGAACGGACCCGGCGTCCCGGATCACCTCCTGCAGCGCGATGACGTCGGGCGCGATCTCGGCGACGACCGCGGCGATCCGGTCCAGGTCGCGGCGGCCGTCCAGCCCGACTCCCCGGTGGATGTTGTAGCTGGCGACGGTGAGGCGCACCGGCGGTCAGGCCTGCTGGTAGGCGATGAAGTGTGCGTAGAGCTGCGTGGGATGCGTGATGGGCTCGGGCAGCCGGACCTCGTCGGGACCGATGACGAACGTCTCCAGCTCCTCCTCCGACGGGCCGGCGTGCGCGCCGACCTCGGCGACGTACGACACGTTGCCCTCCGGCGACCCGTGACCGTAGATGACCAGGTCGCCGGCCCGCTCCATGGCCATCAGGTCGCGGATGCCCTGGAGGACCAGGGCCCGGTCGGCGCGTCCTGCGAAGGGGCCCGCCTCGTCCCGGTCCAGCGCGTAGCGCTTGCCCCGCCAGACACACACCGGCCCGCACGACGAGCGCGCCAGCACGAAGCCCACGCCCCGGTGCCGGGACACCTCGTCCACCAGGTCCGGGAAGCGCTGGTCGATCTCCTCCAGCGTCAGCGGCTCGGGCGAGTCGAGGAAGTAGACGAAGGCGTTGGGCCCGGCCGCCACCACGCGCACCCCGTCGCGCTCGCGGGCCTCGCGCACCTCGCCCAGCACCCAGGGGAAGTCCGACTCCAGGTAGTTGACGAACCGCTGGAACAGCCCGGGCGCCCGGCGGCTGCGCAGCGCCTTGATCCCCGCGGCCAGCCGCCGGCCGTGTGGCCGGGCCGGGCTCACCTCGTCGGCCCTCCCGCGCGGGAAGAACTCGTCGAAGAGCACCTGCTCGATGGGCCGCCCGCCCGAGATCCTGTGGTAGGGGATGCACGCCGCCTGGCCGTGGTCGGACAGCACGTAGAGGTCGTACCGGTGCTCGGGCACGCGCCGGATCACCCGCCACAGCTGGTGGATGGAGCGGTCGATCTGGCGCAGCGCCCGCATGGCGCGCCGGTGGCGGGGGCCGTAGGCATGCGCGTAGACGTCGTAGTCGAGGTAGTTGACGTAGACCGCGGGCACGCCCGCGTACAGGTCGCGCGACACCGCCAGCGTGAACAGCTCGCGGAGCCAGACGGAGATGCCCACCTTGAGGGCGAGCCACTTCCAGCCGCGAGCGCTCTCGCCCACCGGGTCGGCCACGAAGCGCAGCACGGCCCGGCCCAGGTCGATGGCGGTCAGCGCCACGCTCTTCACCACCACCCAGGCGAGGACCACGAAGGCCGAGACGGCCCGCAGCAGCCCCGCCCCGGTGGGACGCTTGATGACGGCGAAGGTGAAGAGGTTGTTGGGGGCGCCGCCCGTGAAGACGCAGCCGTAGCTGGACCCGCCGGCCAGGATGCCGCGCCGGCCCGCGGCCTGGGTGGCCTCCACGAAGGCGGCGTCCCCGCCCCGGGGGAAGTAGACGTCCTGTCGCCGCCGCTTGTCGTGGTAGTGGAACCCGGGAATGTCGGGGTGCACCCCGTACATCGCAGCCAGCTGGAACGCCGGCGTGGAGGTGGGCATGCCCACGCACATGGGCGCCAGGCGGAAGCGGTGGCGCGCCAGCAGCCGCGCGAGGAACGGCATGCGGCCCGCGGCCAGCGCGTCCGCCAGCACCGCCCGCGACAGCCCGTCGATCTGGACGATCAGGAAGCGCCGCTGCCCCGGCCGCGGCGCCGGGCCCAGGCGGAGGCGGCGCACGAGCCGGTCGACCAGCTGCTGCAGGGCGAGGACCAGGCCATCCAGCGGCACGCATCTATTGTAATATCCCGGACGGAGCGATGATCCCGATCCCCGCGCCGCACCCCGTGGTCGACGCCGTCCGCGAGTTCGTCGAGCGCGAGGTGCGCCCCGCCGCCGCCGCCCTCGAGCACGCCGACCGCTACCCGCACGAGCTGGTGGCCCGCATGCGCGAGCTGGGACTCTTCGGCGCCCTGGTCCCGGTGGCGTGGGGCGGCCTGGGCCTCGACGTCACCACCTACGCGCGGGTGATCGAGGAGCTGTGCCGCGGCTGGATGTCGCTGGCCGGCGTCATCAACAGCCACACCATGGCCGCCCTGATCGTCCTCCACCACGGCACGGACGAGCAGCGCGCGCGGTTCCTCCCCCGCCTGGCCCGCGGCGAGGCCCGCGGCGGCCTCGCCCTCACCGAGCCGCACGCGGGCTCCGACGTGCAGGCCATCCGCACGGTGGCCCGCCGGCACGGCGACGGCTACGTGATCGACGGGACCAAGATGTTCGTGACCAACGGGCGCGAGGGCAACACCTTCGCGCTCCTTGCCGTCACGGACCCCTCGGCGACGCCCCGCCACCGGGGCATGTCCTGCTTCATGGTGGAGAAGGGCCATCCCGGGCTCCGCGTGGTCAAGAGCATCGGCAAGCTGGGCTACAAGGGCGTGGACACGGCGGAGCTGGTGTTCGAGGAGTTCGTCGTCCCGGCGGCGAACCTGGTGGGCGGCGTGGAGGGCCGCGGGTTCAAGCACGTCATGAGCGGGCTGGAGGCGGGCCGCATCAACATCGCCGCCCGGGCGGTGGGCGTCGCCCGCGCCGGCCTGGACCTGGCCCTGCG
>JBBIOF010000020.1:0-14804 GCA_037443505.1 Candidatus Rokuibacteriota bacterium | reverse complement strand
GCACGCGCCCGCCCGCCCTCAAGGACGTCCCCGGCGACCGCGTGCGCTTCGAGTGCTACGCGCCCGTCGAGGTGCGGCGCTTCCTGGGGGACGTGGCCGCCTTCGCCAGGGGGCTCGCGTGAGTGTCGTCCCCGGCACGCGAGGGCCCGGCCCCGGGCGGGTCGTCGCCGCCGCGATCCTGTTCGTCGCGGCCGGCTGGGCCCTGGCGCTGCTCGCGTCGTGGCCCTGGCAGGCCAATGCCCCGGACGCGGCCGTCCTCCGGGTCTCGCTCCGGCACGTGAGCGGCTTCAGCGAGGCGGCGCGGGGGCGCAGCGCCGAGGAGCTGGCCCGCCTGCCAGCCCACATGCGTCCGAAGGACGGCGCCGGGCCGGTCACGGGCCGCCGGGCCGATGCCGCCCTGGAGGTGCGCCTCGACGGCCAGCCCGTGCTGTCCAGGACCTACCGCCCGACGGGGCTCCGCCGGGACGGGCCCGTCTACGCCTACGAGGAGATCCCGGTGCCGCCGGGCCGCCACACGCTCTCGATCGTGCTGGGCGATCTGGGCGCCGGCGACCGCCGGTGGCGCATCGAGCGCGACGTGGAGATCCGTGCCGGCCGGGTCGCCCTCGCCGAGTACGGAGCGGAGAGCGGCTGGCGCCTGAGCCAGTAAGGTCCCGCCCCGCAGGGCCACGCGTCGGGAACCGGTAGCCGCGAGCGCCCGAGGTGGGGTGTCGCGGGGACGCCGGCTCCGCCGGGCTGGGGTGCGGGCGCCGCAGTGTGGTGCGATTGCCCCACGCACACGGGAGCCGGCGATGACATCCTCCGCGTTTTCAAGTGGTTGGCGCGGGTGCACCTGTGGTACCCACATTGCACTAGTCCCGTTCGCGGACTCCGTGTCCAGAAGTCAGGAGGACGTGCAGGCCGGCGTCCCCTGTCCCTTCGCCGGGCTCGCCGTCGAGCCGGGTGCCGCCGGAACCGACGCGAGCGACCGGCCCGGGATGCAGGCGTGGTCGGCACCCCTGGAGCGGATCACGGGCTCCGGACGGGCCCGCACGGTCCCGGGCCGCCGGAATGAACCAATACCCACGTTGGGGAGGAGAAGCTGATGAAGGGACTCGAGGGCGTTCTGCTCGACCAGGTGCTCGACCGCGCCGGTGACGGCGTCTTCGTCATCGGGGGCGACGGCAAGATCGTGCTGTGGAACCGGGCGGCCGAGAAGATCATGGGCTACACCGCCCGCGAGGTGCTGGGCCGGCCCTGCTGCGACATCTTCGTGGGCCGCGACGACAAGGACAACCGGCTCTGTTACCAGGGCTGCCACGTCCAGGCGCTCGTCGGCATGGGCGACCCGGTGCAGAACTTCGACATGCGGACCCGCGGCAAGAACGGCCAGGTCCTCTGGCTCAACGTCAGCATCCTCGCCGTGGGCAACGGCCGGCCGAACGGCCAGCTGACCGTGCACCTGTTCCGCGACGTGACGGCCACCAAGGAGCTGCTCACGATGGTCCACGAGCGGCTGGCCGCGGCCGCCGGCCACACCAACGGCGGCGCCCCCGAGGCCACGCTCACCCGGCGCGAGCTCGAGGTCCTCAGGCTGGTGAGCGAGGGCGTGCGCACCAAGGAGGCCGCGGCCCGGCTGCACGTGAGCCCGGCGACCATCCGGAACCACGTGCAGAACATCCTGAGCCGGCTCGGGGTCCACAGCCGCCTCGAGGCCGTCGCCTACGCCCACCGGCACCGCCTGCTGTAGCACGTCCGCGCGCCTGCCGGGGCGCGGTTCGTTCCCTGGCTCCGGGCCGGGGTGGGAGCGACCCAGCCGTGGGGCTGGCCCGCCCCGGCGCCGACCCGCCCCGGCCTCCCCGCCGCGACCCAACTCCGCGTCCGCGCTCGGTTCCCGGCCCGGCGCACGCCCGGCACCCTCGATGCATCGGCGAGGCCTGCGCAGGAGTGCCGGTGCTGACGATCGTCATCGTCGCCGCCGTCGGGCCCGTGGAGCTCCGCGAGGACGCCCGGGAGGGGCTGCCCCTCGACGTCGTCTCGTGCACCGCCTTCGACCCGCCCTCCCGGGCGGGCTGCTGCAAACCGTGCCCGGATCACCCCGTCGTCCGGGGCACCGGGAGCGCCGTGGCCTGAGGCCCGGCGCCGGAGGAGAGATCGCGATGGCGGACCAGCCGGCTGTCTGCCCGTACCTCGTCGACGTCGTCGCCGACCGGCTCTGGGTGTACCCGGTGGCCGTCTACTGCCATTCCCGGGACCGCGTGCGGGTGCCGGGCCGCGCCACGCTCGCGGAGACCTGCACGACCGCGGCCTACCGGGACTGCCCGGGCTTCCTGACAGCCGCGGGCCGCGGGACGGAGGGCGGCGCCGCCCGCCCGGCACCTCCCACCGTTCAGGTGGTGGGCGGCTCCCGTCGGGGCGCCCTCCGGAACAGGGCGGACGGCCCGAAGTAGGCGATGGCGTCCTTCATGTTGGACACGAACCTCTGGAAGGGACGCATCGCGGGGTTGGTGACGTACTCCATGCTCAGCACGACCCGCTCCTCCCCCTCCCCGAGCGGCGTGACGGCGTGCCAGAGGCGGTCACCGTTGAAGATCACCAGCGAGCCGGGGCCGTAGGCGATCTCCAGCGACCGGGGCTCCCGCAGCGCGTCACGCCGGTAGAGCTGGGCCACGAGCCGGCAGCTCGTCGAGCGCTGGATCAGGCCCATGAGCACCGTGTAGCGCGCGCCCTCGTAGTACGACGTGTCGTAGTGGAACCCCATGTGGTCGCCGGGCTCCGTGTAGAAGTAGAGCGCGGCCGCGTGCGGGTCGTCCGGCGGACACGGCATCACGCGGGCGCCCACCAGGCGGCACAGGAAGTCCACGAACGTGGGCTCGGTGTAGAGCGCGAGCAGGTCGGGCGCCTTCTCGGCGAGCACCCGGTAGCCGATCGCCCCACCCTTCTTGAAGCCCGGGATGTAGCTGCGGTGCACGTTGGGCCGCAGCCTGTCGACCTCGGGCAGGAGGTACCGCTCCACCACCGCGGCGGGCAGGAACTCCTCGCAGTAGAGGAACTCGTCCTGCTCCCGGTACGTGTGGGCGAGCCGCCTGAGGGGCGGTCCCCACGCCAGACGGCTCACCGCCCGTCCGATCTCGACGCTCAGGCTGTCCATGGCACGAGGACTCCCGCGGCCCGGGAGCCCCGGGGCCGCACGCGGCCCGCGACGAGGTCGGCAATGGTGACCGTCTCGAGCTCCCGGGTGACGAGGGCCTGCAGGGCCTGCACGACCTTGGCCAGGGAGGCCCCGGGAATCGGCTGGCGGGCCTGGATGGCGATCCGGGGGACCGGACCGCTGCCCGCCCGGGCTGCCAGGTCGGTCATCACCCGGACGGCGTAGTCCCCCCTGCGGGTCAGCTGCATCGCAAATTCGCGATGAATACGCTCCGCATTCTCCCGGACAGGAAAGCGTCCGGTCGCGCATCCTGTCAATGAGCCGGGGATGCGGCTTTGCTAGTGCAGCCGCCCCAGGGGGGCCGGATCAGCGCCCCGCCGGCCGGGCGTCGCGGAGGGCGACCTGCCCCCGGCGCGACAGGTCGATGGACTCGCCGAGGATGCGGGCCGCCTCCTGGGGGGCGTGGAAGCCTGTGGAGTTCTCCGCCTCCACGAAGTCGAGATAGAACTGCGCGCGGCGCTGGAAGCCGCGGGCCGCCGCCAGCGCGGCGTCGCTCGCCCCCGCCGCCCGCGCGCCCCTGAGGTCCGCGACCAGATCCATCAGGGCGTCCATCGCCAGGTTCCGGAGCCGGAACGTCCGCTCCTGCATGATGGCCACGCGCTGGCGCAGCTCGTCCTCGGGCCACCGGTGGCAGGTCTGGCACGCGCGGCTCACGTTCAGGAGCGGGCTGCGCACGTGGTGGTCGCTGATCTTGAGTCCTCCCACCCGCACGTAGGGCATGTGGCAGTCGGCGCAGGCCACGCCCGACCGCGCGTGGATGCCCTGGTTCCACATCTCGAACTCCGGGTGCTGCGCCTTCAGCACGTCTGCGCCGGTCTCGGCGTGGGTCCAGTCCTTGAACTTCTCCGCCTCGTAGTAGGCGTAGATGTCGTCCACCCGGAGCCCCCGCGCCCACGGGTAGACCAGGCGCTTGTCCGGTCCCCGGAAGTAGTACTCCACGTGGCACTGCCCGCACACGTACGCCCGCATCTCCTGGCGCGTGGCCATGCGGTTGACGTCGTAGTCCCGGACCCCCTGCGAGGCCTTCAGGGCGCGGATGCCCTCGATGAAGCCGGGGCGCGTGACGCGGAGCTGCATGGTGTCGGGGGCGTGGCAGTCGATGCAGGCCACGGGGTGGCGCACCAGCCGGCGGGCCTCGGCGAACGACATGCGGTTCATCCGCTCGAAGCCCGCGATCAGGTCGCCGTTGCCCAGCGTCCGGTAGGGGACGTAGACCGAGGCGTGGCAGTGCAGGCAGGTGCCGGGCTGCCGGGCGACCACCTGGCGCTCGGTGTACGTCTGGTCCTCCAGCATGTAGGCGTGGCCGCGCTCCTCCCGGAAGTCGCGGGCGAAGGCGTAGCCCGCCCACATGGTGCGCAGCCGCGGGTCCTCCTCGAGGCGCGACTGCGCCACCACCGAGCGCGGGTCCGCCTGGGTCGGGGTGCGCGGGACCGCCTCGCTGCCGCCGAAGCGCGTACGCACCTGGTCCACGGTGCGCCGGTAGCCGTCGTACTGCTGGGGGAAGTTCTTGCCCCAGACCTCCGGGTCCTCGACGCGGTCGTCCAGCTCCACCACCCGGTAGAAGGGGTTCCGCGCCTCCTGCTTGCGCCCCATGATGTTGACCAGGAGCGCCACCCCGCCCACGGCGGCGAGCGCCGCCAGGACGCCCACCAGCCCGATCACCGCCAGGCGCCCGCCGCGGCGCCCTGTCCCTCCGGAGTTCCTGTCGTCGGTCATCGCTCGCTCCCCTGCCGCAGCGCGCTCACTCGAGGTGCCCCACCGACCGGTGGCACGAGGCGCAGGCCAGCCGCGCACCCCCCGTGTGGCTCGGCTCGATCGCCTCCACCACGGACCGGTGGCAGCTCCGGCACGCCTGCTCCGTCACCTCGCGGTTGCCGGGCTTGATGCGCAGCGGCTCCGGGAAGCGGCCGGTGGTGAATGCGACGGAGTGCCAGAAGCCGTTGGAGGCCTTGGTCAGGTACTTGCCGAGCGGATCGTGGGGCGTGTGGCAGTCGTGCAGGCGGCCACCGCGCGGTGGCTCGACTTCACCCACGCGTCGTAGTGGTCGCGCATCACGTGACAGTTGGCGCAGGCCCGCGGGTCGTTGGTCAGGTACGAGGCACCACGCGCGTACACGAACGTGAACCCGCCGACCCCCACGGCCAGGCCGATGGCGATCGCCAGGGCGATGCCGCCGAGGGCTCCGGGCCTCATGAGCTGAAGATAGCGGAAGTATGCGTTCCCACGAAATCTTTGGCGTCCACGCACCATGAAAATGAGGCATCCGGCGGATTCAAAACACGCTGCCGAACAACCTACTGTACACGCAACCTAACAGTCGTTCGGTCGGAGGTTCGGGGTGGCGATCGAGACCCGGTACAACGACATCCTGCGAGCGGCCACCGACGTCATCGCCCGCCGGGGGTACCACCAGGCCTCCATCCGGGAGATCGCCCGCGCGGCCGGCCTGTCCCTGGCCGGCCTCTACCACTACGTGGGGGGCAAGGACGAGCTGCTCTTCCTGGTCCTCGACCGCTCGCTCGACACCCTGCTGGCGGGGCTCGACCGGGCCCAGGCGGGTGCCCGCTCTCCGGAGGGGCGGCTGCTGGCGCTCATCCGCACCCACCTCGATTTCGGCTTCCACCACGCGGCGGCCCTCAAGATCATCAACCGCGACTGGGAGCTGCTCGCCGAGCCCCGCCGGTCCGAGGTCGCCGCCAAGCGCCAGGCCTACGTCCAGCGGGGCCTCGCGATCCTGCGCGAGCTCGACCCCCACGGCCGCTCCGGGGACGAGCTCCTGTCGGCGACCAACCTCCTGCTCGGCATGCTGAACGGCATCGCCCGGCGCCCCTTCATCCGCTCGGGCGACGACGTGCGCTCCCTGGCCGGGGTGGTCGGGGCCCTCTTCCTCTACGGCTTCCTGGAACGCTCCACCGACGGCGGCCGCGTGGCGGCCCTGGGAGGCGAGCATGACGGCTGACGAGATCCTCGATCACTGCCGCGACCTCATCGCCCGGCCGCTCGGCGCGGTCGCCGAGGGCTGGAAGGCGGCCCACCCCGGCGGCCGCGCGGTGGCCGCCTACCCGGTCTGGGCGCCCGCCGAGCTGATCCACGCCGCCGGCATGTTGCCGCTGGGCCTCTTCGGCGGCGGCGCGTCGGTGGAGCTCACGCACGCCGACGCGCGGTTCCAGTCGTTCGTGTGCTCGGTGGCCAAGTCCACCCTGGAGCTCGGGTTCCAGGGCGTGGTCCGCGGGGTCGACGGCTTCGTCTTCTCCAACATCTGCGACGTGGCCCGCAACCTGGCCTCCATCTACAAGCGGAACTTCCCCGCGGCGTTCGTGGAGTACCTGCACCTGCCCCAGAACTCCACCTCCCGGGCGGTGGTGGGTTACCTGGCCAGCGAGCTGCGGCGCCTGGCCGACGGCTTCGCCGGGGCCTTCGGCCTGCCGGTCACCGAGCCGGCGCTCGCCAAGGCCATCGACACGTACAACGCCCTCCGGGCCCGCCTGCGGGCGCTCTACGCGCTCCGCATCGCGGCGCCCCAGAAGCTCTCCACGGTGCAGCTCTACACGGTGCTCCGGGCCGCCACGCTGGCGCCGCCCGAGGAGAGCACCGCCTGGCTCGACGTCCTGCTGGCTGAACTGCCCCGTCGGGAGGGACGGCGCCAGGACCGCCTGCGCGTGGTGGTGGAAGGCGCGTTCTGCGAGCAGCCGCCGCTGGGGCTCCTGGAAGTCCTGGAGGAGGCCGGCTGCTACGTGGTGGAGGACGACCTGGTCCTGGGCTGGCGGTGGTTCACGGGCGACGTCGCCGCCGACGGCGACCCCTGGGAGCGGCTGGCCGCCGCCTACGTGGACCAGGCCGTCCCGTCCTCCACGCGCCACGAGAGCCGGCAGCACCGCTCCGAGGGCCTGATCGAGAAGGTCCGCCGCGCCCGGGCCGACGCCGTCATCTTCATGCCGGCCAAGTTCTGCGAGCCGGCCCTCTTCGACTACGTGCTCATGAAGCAGGGGCTGGAGCGGGCCGGCATCCCGCACATGATCGTGGAGTTCGAGGAGAAGATGTGGACCTTCGAGCGGACGCGCAACGAGATCGAGACGTTCGTCGAATCCATGCTCTTCGACTAGCGCGGAGGAGCCGCCCATGGCGACGCCGGTAACCGAGCGACAGTACCAGGGACGCGTGCACGAGCGCTCCCGCCAGCTCATGTCGGCCTGGATGGGCCAGCTGGCCCGGGCCGAGGCCGAGGGCGTGCCCACCGGAGCGCTGATGATCTCCGGCAACTGCGTGGAGCTGCTCCGGGCCTGCCACGTGCTGCCCATGTTCCCGGAGGTGACGGCCCTCCAGAACGCCATCCGCCATAAGTCCCTGCCGCTGATCCTCAAGGCGGAGCAGGCGGGCTACTCCAGCGACAACTGCGCCTACGTCAAGGCCGACGTGGGGCTGTTCCTGGAGGGCGGCATGGGCCCGGGCAGGCCGCTGCCATTCCCCACCATCATCGTGTGCAACTACGTGGGCTGCAACGTCTACGTGAAGTGGTTCGAGCACCTGGCCGACATCTCGGGCGCCCGGCTCTTCATGCTCGACATCCCCTTCTCCCGCACGGCCGAGCCCACCCCGGCCGACGTGCGCTACGTCGTCGCCCAGCTCCAGGAGCTCATCGCCCTCTGCGAGAGCGTGTCGGGCCGGAAGTTCGACATCGACGAGCTCCGGGAGATCCTGGGCCACGCCGCGCGCGCCGAGGAGGGCTACGCGCGGTGCAAGCACCTGGCGAAGAGCCGCCCCGCCCCCTTCGACGCCTACTTCGACTCCATCAACATGATGGGGCCCATCAACGTGCTCCGCGGCACCCCCGAGGCCGCCGACTTCTTCGACGAGGCGGTGGCGGAGTTCGAGGAGATGGTGGCGCAGGGGCTCGGGCCCCTCACGGAGGAGCGCTTCCGCACCGTCATCGAGGGGCCGCCCCCCTACCCCTACTACAAGAACTTCCGGAACCTGTTCACCCGCTGGGGCGCGGTGGCGGTGCAGTCCACGTACTCCACCGTGGGCGGGATCTGGGAGTGGGGCTTCCGCCACGACCCGGACCGCCCGCTCGAGTCCATCGCGGAGCAGATGCTGCGCCAGAACCTGACCAACCGCTCCATCACCGCGCGCTACGAGCAGATCCGGCGCTACGTGGAGGAGTGGGAGGCGGACGCCCTGGTCATCCACTCCATCAAGTCCTGCCGCCTGTTCTCCGCGGGCCAGGGCGACATGCGCGACTACTTCACGCGCGAGCTGGGCGTGCCCACGCTCCTGGTGGAGTCGGACCTGGAGGACCCGCGCTACTACGCGGAGGCGCAGTTGAAGAACCGGATCGACGCGTTCTTCGAGGCCCTCGAGCACAAGAAGTTCGTGGCGGCGCACTGAGGCGGAGGCGGCCATGGCGGCGGCGCCAGGCGTCGAGAAGGTCCCGGTCTACTGCTACCAGTGCGTGGCGGGCCCCGACCTGCTGAAGGTGGTGGTGCGGGACGGCGTGGCGGTGGGGGTCGAGCCCAACTGCGACACGGCCGGCATCCACCCCGCCGGCGGCCGCGTGTGCGTGCGCGCCTACGGGCTCGTCCAGAAGCTCTACAACCCCGCGCGCGTGCGGACCCCGCTCCGGCGGACCAACCCGCGCAAGGGCCGCGACCAGGACCCGGGCTGGACCCCCATCGGCTGGGACGAGGCGCTCGACCTCCTGGCCGAGCGGCTCCGGGCCATCCGGAGCCGCGGGCTGGTGGACGAGGCGGGCTATCCCCGCCTGGCCGTCACCTTCGGGTCCGGCGGCATCGCCCCCGCCTACCTGGGCACGTTCGCCGCGTTCCTGGCCGCGTGGGGCCCGGTGGACCAGGGCATCGGCAGCGGCCAGGGCGTCAAGTGCTACCACTCCGAGCACCTCTACGGCGAGTTCTGGCACCGCGCCTTCACGGTGGCCGCGGACGTCCCGCGCTGCGACTACGTCCTCTCCTTCGGCTACAACGGGGACGCGTCGGGCGGTGTCACCGGCGTCTTCCGGCACGCGGAGGCGCGGGCGCGGGGGCTCCGGTGGGTGCAGCTCGAGCCGCACCAGTCGGTCACCGCCGCCGGCGCCGCGGAGTGGGTGCCCATCCGGCCCAAGACGGACGCCGCGGTCCTGCTGGCGCTGCTGCACGTGATCCTCCACGAGCACGACTGGCGGGCGGTCTGCGACGTGCCCTTCCTCGAGCGCATGACGGCCTCACCCTACCTGGTGGGCCCCGGCGGCTACTACCTGCGCGACTCCCGGACGCGAAAGCCCCTGGTGTGGGACCTCGACCGCGAGCGGGCCGTGGAGTTCGACGACCCGGCCTGCCGGCGCCCCGCCCTGGTGGGATCCGTCATCGCGGCCGGGGTGGAGGCGGGGCCCGACGGCGAGGTGCGCAGCGTGAGCGACCGCGCGCGCCCGGCGTTCGACCACCTGGTCGAGCACGTCCGCCCCTACACGCCGGAGTGGGCCGAGGGCATCGCCGACGTCCCGGCGGCCACCATCCGGCGCCTGGCCGCCGAGTACCTGGCACACGCCCGGGTGGGGGCCACCATCGACGTGGACGGCGTCACCTACCCGCACCGTCCCGTGGCCGTGCTCCTGGGCAAGACGGTCACCAACGGCTGGGGCGGCTACGAGTGCTGCTGGGCGCGGACCGTGCTGGCGGCGCTGGTGGGCGCGCTGGAGGTGCCGGGCGGGATCCTCGGCACCACCGTCCGCCTCAACCGGCCCGCCCAGAACCGGCTCGACTCCGTCCGGCCGGGGCCCGACGGCTTCATGGAACAGCCGCTCAACCGCACCGCCCGCGGGGAGTGGCAGGCCGCGCCCCGCATCCGCAACGCGTACCAGACGCTGGTGCCGCTGGCGGACAACTCGCCCTGGTCGGCGGCGCTGGGCCCGGCCCACCTGCCCTGGCTCTTCCTGGAGCAGCCGCCCGAGCGCTGGCCCGCGCCCACGCTGCCCGACGTCTGGATCGTCTACCGCACGAACCCAGCCATCTCCAACTGGGAGACCGGGCGCATCGAGCGCGAGCTCGAGCGCTTCCCCTTCGTCGCCGCCTTCGCCTACACCCAGGACGAGACCAACTGGTACGCGGACCTGCTCCTGCCCGACGCCACCGACCTGGAGTCGCTCCAGCTCTACCGCGTGGGCGGCACCAAATACATCGAGCAGTACTGGGAGCACGCGGGCTGGGCGCTCCGCCAGCCGGTCGTGCAGCCGCCCTGCGACACGCGCGACCTCACCGACGTCGCCACGGAGCTGGCGCGCCGCACCGGCCTGCTGGACGCCTACCTGCACGCCGTCAACCGCGGGGCCGGCACCACCGTGCCCCTCGCCGGCGACGGCTACGACTACTCCTTCAAGCCGGGCGAGCGACCGGGCGCGGAGGAGATCTGGGACCGGGTGTGCCGCGCCGCCAGCCGGCAGCTCACCGGCGGGGCCGAGGAGCGCGACCTGGCCTGGTTCCGGCGCCACGGCGTGCTCTTCGCGCCGTTCCCCACCACGCGCTACTACCTGCACACGGCCATGGTGGAGCGCGGCCTCCGCTACGAGCTGCCCTACCAGGAGCGCATCAGGCGCGTGGGCGAGGAGCTGGCCGCGCGGCTGCACGAGCGCGGGATCACGTGGTGGGACGTCCAGCTGGCCGAGTACCAGGCGCTGCCGGCCTGGAAGGACTTCCCCGGCATCTGGCGCGAGCACGCGCGGGCGCGCGGCCGGCGGGCCGAGGACTTCCCCTTCTGGCTGCTCACCACGCGGTCCATGCAGTACTCGTGGGGCTCCAACGTCTCGCTGCCGGTGCTGGCCGACGTGGCCCGCAACGTCACGGGCCACTTCGGTGTCATGCTGAACCGCGGCGCGGCGCGGCGGCTCGGCATCGCGGACGGCGACCTGGTGGAGATCGAGTCGCCCACGGGGAAGACGCGGGGCCGCGCCATCCTGCGGGAGGGCGTGCGGCCCGACGTGGTGGTGGTGCTCCAGCAGTTCGGCCACTGGGCGACGCCGTTCGCCCGCGACCTCGGCATGCCCAACCTGAACCAGGTGGCGGCCATGGACCTGACGCTCACCGACGCGACGGGCAGCGGCGCCGACGTGGTCCCCGTCGCCGTCCGGAGGGTCCCCTGAACCCGCGGCGGCCCGGCGGAGGCGCGTGATGCGCTGGGGCATGGTCATCGACCTCCGGCGCTGCGTGGGCTGCCAGACGTGCACCATCGCCTGCAAGCAGGAGCACGGGCTGCCGCCCGGCTACCAGTGGCGGTTCGTGGCGGACTGCGAGGTGGGCGAGTACCCCGACGTCCGGCGCGTCTTCCTGCCCATGCAGTGCATGCACTGCGCGGCGCCCCCCTGCGTGCCCGTCTGCCCCACCGGCGCCTCGCGCCGGCGGGCCGACGGGATCGTGTGGGTCGAGTACGACGCCTGCATCGGCTGCGGCTACTGCGCGGTGGCGTGCCCCTACCACGCCCGTCACCTGATGCGCGACGCGGCCGGGTACTTCGACGCGCCCACGCCGCCCGAGCGGGCCACCGCGCGGCCCGAGCGCCGCGGCGTGATGACCAAGTGCACCTTCTGCAAGGAGCGGGTGGACGCCGGGCTGGCCGGGGGCCTCACCCCGGGCGCCGACCCCGACGCCACCCCCGTCTGCGCCGTGTCCTGCATCGCCGGCGCCATCGTGTTCGGCGACCTGGACGACCCGGCGAGCCCCGCCTCGAAGCGGCTCGCCGAGCACCCCGCCGTGCCCCTGATGCCCGAGTGCGGGACCGACCCCTCGGTGTTCTACGTGACGGGATGAGGCCATGACCGCTGCGGCACTGACCCTTCCGGGCTTCGCATGCCAGAGGAGGCTCCCATGATCTTCGGCGCGGGCGTCGACGTCGGATCCACCCAGACCAAGGCCGTCATCGTCGACGAGGCCCGCCGCATCGTGGCGCGCGCGCTCATCGCCACCGGCGCCAACGTCTCGCGGGCGGGCGAGAGCGCGTTCCTGCGCGCCTGCGAGGCGGCCGGATTGCCCCGCGAGGCCGTGGGCTACGTGGTGGGCACGGGCTACGGGCGCTACAAGGTGACCTTCGGCGACGCCCAGATCACGGAGATCACCTGCCACGCGCGGGGCGCCCACTCGCTGTTCCCCGGCACCCGGACCGTGATCGACATGGGCGGCCAGGACACGAAGGCGATCAAGGTGGGCCCCGACGGCTCCGTGCTGGACTTCTCCATGAACGACAAGTGCGCGGCCGGGACCGGGCGGTTCCTCTCCGCCGCCGCCGACGTCACCGGGCTCGCCCTGGACGAGATCGGGCCGCGCTCGCTGGAAGCGCGCAACCCGGTCCGGCTCACCTCGGTCTGCACGGTCTTCGTCGAGTCGGACATCATGTCGTACCTGGCCCAGCGCAAGAGCGTGGAGGACATCCTGGGCGGCGTCCACAAGGCCATCGCCACCCGGACCATGGCGCTGGTGCGCCGGGTGGGCGTGGAGGACGAGATCACCTTCACCGGCGGCGTCTCCCGGAACGTGGGCATGGTGCGGGCGCTGGAGGCGGTGCTCGGCCGGTCCATCAACGTGAGCGAGGAGGGTCACTTCATGGGCGCGCTGGGGGCGGCGCTCTTCGCCCTGGAGCGCGCCGAGGCGGCGGCGGGCCAGGCCCCGGCGGCCGCGGGGAGGTAGCGGGGATGCTGGTCGCCGGCATCGACATCGGCTCGGGAACCACCAAGTGCGTGCTCGTGGACGAGCAGGGCGTGCGGCAGGGCCGGGGCCAGGTCCGCACCAAGGCGGACTTCGAGCTGGTCGCCGCCGAGGCGCTGGCGGCCGCCCTGGCCGACGCCGGGCGGAGCCGCGAGGACGTCGGCTACGTGGCCACCACCGGCCTCGGCCGCTACGCCGTGCCCTCCCGCGACATCCAGATCACCGACCTCACCTGCGGCGCCCGCGGCGCCGCCGCCATCTTCCCCGGCACGCGCTACGTGCTGGACATCGGCGCCCAGTGCTCCCGCGCCATCAAGCTGCGCGAGGGCGGCAAGGTGAAGGAGTTCCACATGAACGAGAAGTGCGCGGCGGGCTCCGGCGGCTTCCTGGAGCGCGCCGCCAAGTACCTGGAGGTGGACGTGGCCGACATCGGGCGCCTGTCGCTGGCGTCGGACCGGCCCCAGCCCATCTCCAGCGTCTGCGCCGTGCTGGCCGAGTCCGAGATCATCAACCACGTCTCGGAGGGCGCCACCGTGGAGAACATCCTGCGCGGCATCCACAGCTCGCTGGCCGACCGGGCGCTGGCCCTGCTCAAGCGCGTGGGCCTGGACGGGGAGGTGGCCTTCATCGGCGGCGTGGCGCGCCAGGAGGGCATGGTGGTCGCCCTCCGCGAGCGGCTCGGCGTCACCGTCAACGTGCCCGAGGAGCCCCAGTTCACCACCGCCCTGGGGGCGGCGCTCCTCGGCCTGCAGCGCTTCCGCAAGCTCACCGCCCCGGCGGCGGCGTGAGGGACGGCCCATGAGCCGTACCGACATCACCATCCGCCCGGTCGAGGCCACCGACCTCGAGGCGATCGTCCGCATCGACGAGAAGCTCACCGGCCAGACGCGCAAGGACTACTGGCAGACGCGGCTGGAGATCGCCGCCCTCCGGCCCCCCTGGATGTCGCTGGTCGCCGAGACCGACGGCCGCCTGGTGGGCTTCCTGTTCGGCTGGGTCGGCGAGTCGGAATTCGGGATCGCCGGCGGCACCGGCTGGATCGACCTGATCGGCATCGACCCCCGCTACCGCAGCCTCGGGGTGGGCCGGGCCCTGGTCGAGCGGTTCGTGGCCAGCGGGCGGGAGCTCCGGGCCATCCAGAAGGTGGCCACGCTGATCGACCTCACCCAGGAGGGCGTGCGGGACTTCTTCGTGCACCTGGGCTTCCGGCACGGTCCCATGATCCAGCTGGAGCAGCCCGTCTGATGCTGGAGATCAGGCTCCACGGGCGCGGCGGCCAGGGCGCGCAGGTGGCCTGCCAGATCCTGGCGGACGCCTTCTTCCGCTCGGGCCGCTGGGTGCAGGCCTTCGCGGCCTACGGCGGCGAGCGGCGCGGGGCGCCGGTGACGGCGTTCCTCCGGGTTGACGACCAGCCCATCCGCTTGCGGTGCGACATCGAGCGGCCGCGGTGCGCCATCGTCCTGGACCCCACGCTCCTGGTCGACCTCGAGGCCTTCCCCCTCGCCGAGGGCGGGATTATGGTGGTGAACGCGCCGGCGGCGCCGTGCGGGCGGATGCCGGGCGCCGCCACGGTCGTCGCGGTGGACGCCACGGCCATCGCGCGCCGCGCCGGTCTCGGGCCCATCGTCTCCACCGCCATGCTGGGCGCCTTTGCCGGTGCCACCGGTCTCGTGGGGCTCGAGGCGCTGGAGGCCTCCGTGGAGCACGGCAGTCCGGTCAAGAAGCGCGAGAACGTCGAGGCGTGCCGGGCCGCCTGGCAGCAGGTGGCCGGGCTCGAGAAGGCACGGGTCTAGGATGGCCCCGACCCTGGGGGCGCCTCCCCCCCTCGCCTGGTCGGAGCCCGGGCGCACGACCCGCGAGGTCCGCACGGGCGGCTGGCGCGTGCGGCGGCCGGTCTGGGTCGAGGCGATGGCCCCGTGCCGCGCCGCGTGCCC
>JBBIOF010000019.1:0-15033 GCA_037443505.1 Candidatus Rokuibacteriota bacterium | reverse complement strand
TCCGCCGCCGCGACCCGCCGCGCCCGCTCCTCCACGGCCGCGGCACCGAGCTGGGCGCGGTACGCCCCGGCCGTCAGGCAGAACCCGTCGGGCACGGGCAGGCCCGCACGACGGAGCCTGGCCAGGGTGGCCGCCTTGGGCCCCACGCGCTCCGCCGTCGCCTCCGCTTCGCCCAGGCCGACCACGTACCTCACACCGTCCTCCTCCCTGCGAGGCGGTCCCGTCACGGGACCTCAGCCCTCGGGCACGATGACCAGGCGGAGCACGCGCTCGGGGTCGCGCTCGTAGTCGGCGAACGCGTCGGCCGCCCGCCCCAGCGGGTAGCGTGCCGTGACGAGGTCCCCCAGCTCGACCGCGCCCGAGGCCGCCAGCCGGATCGAGGGCGCGAAGTCGTCGGGCGTGAGCGCGCGGGACCCGTACACGGTCAGCTCCTTGAAGTACAGCGGGAACGTGCTGAAGCTTTCCACCGGGCGATGGCCGATGCCGTAGAGCAGGAGCCGCCCTCCCGGCCGCAGCATCTCCACCGCCGGGGCGAGCAGCGCCGGGCTCCCCGTGGTGTCGATGACCACGTCCGCCCCCCGCCCCTCCGTGAGGCGGAGCACCTCGCGGGCGACCTCCGCCCCGTCGCCCGCCACCACGCGGTCGGCCTTCATGCGCCGCGCCAGCTCCAGCTTCCACGGGCTGCGCGACACGGCGACCACCAGGGCCGCCCCCGACAGCCGGGCGAGCCGGGTGTGCAGGAGCCCGCTCGCCCCCTGCCCCAGCACCACGACGGCGTCGCCGGACCCGAGTCCCACGCGCTGCTGGCCGTGGTGCACCGTGGCCAGCGTCTCGATGAGCGTGGCCGGCTCGGGCGCCAGGTGGTCCGGCAGCGGGTACAGGTAGCCCTCGGGGAGCACCACGTGCTCGGCCAGCGAGCCGTCCAGCTCGCGCCCGAAGAGCCCCGCGTTGTGGCACAGGTTGCCGAGGCCGCGCACGCACGAGTCGCAGGCGCCGCAGGCGATGATGGGGTTGATGAGCACCCGCTGTCCCGGCCGGACCCGCGCGGAGCCCGCGCCCACCGCCTCCACGACGCCCGTGGCCTCGTGGCCCATCACCACGGGATAGCGCACGCCCGGGTGGCGCCCGGTGTAGATGGCGAGGTCGGTGTGGCAGACGGCGGTCGCCGCCACCCGCACCAGCGCCTCGCCCGGCCCCGGGGCCGGCGTGCCGCGCTCCACGACCCGCAGCCGCCGCGGAGCCTCCAGCACCGCCGCCCGGCTCACAAAGCGCCTCCGAGCGCCCGCGGCGCCGGCGCGCCCACGTCCTCCGCCACACGCCCTCCACTGGAGCGCCCGGGGGGAGCCGGCGCTCCCCCCGGGCCTCCCTCAGTCCACCACCGTGATCTGCTCCACCGGGAAGTTGGAGATGATCTCCACGCGGTCCTTGTGGACGATGAGCATCTCCTCGATGCGGACGCCCCACTCGAACCGCTTGCCATGCTGGGTCTCCAGCGCGAAGACCATCCCCTCCTTGATCTCCAGCGGGTGGTCCAGCGACCAGATGCGCGAGATGACGGGCTGGTCGTACTGCGCCAGCCCGAGGCCGTGGCCCCACAGGTTGGCCGCGGCCTGGTCCTCCTCCTCGTAACTCCAGGCCTCGCGCGCCGAGGGCCACTGCATGGCGATCTCGCGCGTGGTGGTGCCGGCGCGGACGGCCCGGATGGAGTCGTACAGCCACTTGAGCGCGGTGGCGTACACGTCCTTCTGCTCCTGCGTCGGGGGCTTGCCCACGCAGTAGGTCCGGTAGTAGCAGGACTTGTAGCCGTTCCACGTCAGGGCGGCCAGGTCCATGAAGACGATGTCACCGGGCTTGATGATGCGGTCGGAGAAGTTCCGCCAGTTGGGCCACGTGTTGGGCCCCGACGAGACGATGACGTCCTCGACGTCCTCCATCCCGGGGATGCCGTACAGGAACTCCATGATGTGGGCCGTCACCTGGTTCTCGGTGAGCCCGGGCTTGAGAAATTTCATGGTCTCCCAGTGGGCGGCGTCGCCGATGGCGCCCACGATGCGCAGGCACTCCTGCTCGTCCTCGTTCTTGACCGCCCGCGCCTCCATCATGGGGGTCATGCCGTCCGCCCACCGGAGCTTCGCCTCCTGGAAGGCGGCGATCATGTTGATGTCGATGAAGTCCACGCCCAGCGTCTGGTCGGCGACCCCGTACCGCCGCATCTCCCGCACGATGGCGTCCGTGAACTTCTTGACCTGCTGGCGCGAGGCGGGCCCCGCGGCGCCCTTGATCCAGGCGTACGACCAGCGCACGTTCTCGGCGGGGATCCACGGGGCGTGGCGCTGGATCTGGAAGCCGATGTCCCCCTGCTCGAAGAGCACGGGCGGCCCGTCGCCGCACAGCAGCGCGTAGCGCAGCCCTGGCTTGAGCCGGTTCCAGCCGGGCGTGAGCGTGCTGGTCACGTACCGCACGTTCTCGTCGTACATGAGCAGCAGCGCGCCCAGCCCGTGGGCCTTCATGCGCTCCCGGGCCCGCTCCAGCCGGTACTTCCGCAGGCGGTCCCAGTTGATCCGCTGCTGCCAGTCCACTCCCACGATGCCGAAGTTCGCCATGCTCGCTCTCTCCTCTCGGGCCCTACCGTGCGCTCAGCAGTGCCTGCACGGCGGGAAGTCGCGCGAGTACACGGGGTTCTTCAGGAACTCGTCCGGCCGGTAGGTCCAGAACTGCGAGACGGCCGGGAAGGTGTGGATCACCGTGTTCTGCAGCCGGCCGCCCACCCGCTCCACCTTCCGGACGTAGATGTTCTGCACCGGGTTGCCGTACTCGTCGAACTTCATGGGCCCCCGCGGCGCGTCTGACAGGTCCACCTTGCGGAGGGCCGCCAGGAACCGGTCCACGTTCTCGATGTCCCCGCCGGTGGCCTCCAGCGCCGCCTGGAGCGCCACGCCCGCCACGTACGTGCCCTCCGAGTAGTAGGAGGGGACCTGCTTGAACTTCGCCTCGTAGGCCTGCGCGAACCGCCTGTTGGCGGGAGTGGCCAGCGCCGCCGAGTAGTGCAGCGCGGTCACCACGCCCAGCGCCTCGTCGCCCATGGTGCGGAGCACGTGCTCGTCGGTGAAGGTGCCGCCCCCCACCAGGGGCAGGCGCTGCTTGAGGCCGGCCTCCGCGTACTGCCTGGCGAACCGCAGGGCGTCGGCGCCCGAGAACACGCAGTACACGGCGTCCACGTCCCGCCGCAGCTGGGCCAGGTAGGGCCCGAAGTCGGCGGTCCCCAGCGGGGGCCACAGCTTCTGGACCACCTGCCCGCCCGCCTCCTCGAAGGTGCGGTGGAAGCCCGCCGCCACCTCCCAGCCGAAGGCGAAGTCGTAGCCGATCATGGCGATCTTCCGGTACTTCAGGTTCTCGTAGACCCACCGGCCGAACGGGTGGGAGGGCTGCGCGCTCGACCAGCCCGTCCGCACGATGTAGGAGCTCCGCTTGCGCTGGGTGATGTCCTCGGCGGACACGATGGGGTAGATGGTGGGGATCTTCCTCCCGTCCACGTAGGGGGCGATGGCGTAGCCGACCGCCGCGCTCAGCGGCCCCACGAGCACGTGGACCTGCTGGCCCTCCACCAGGCTCCGCGCCTTGGTGAGGCCCGTCGCCGGCTTGCCCTCGTCGTCCTCGATGATCAGCTTGACCTCCCGCCCGGCCAGCCGGGACTTCTGCTCCTCCAGGAACAGCTCGAGGCCGTTGATCATGTCCTTGCCGTTGGCGGCCAGCGGCCCGGTCTGGGGCACCAGGAGGCCGATCTTGACGGGCCCCTTCTGCTGCGCCCAGCCCTCGCCGCCCGCCACCACGAGCAGGGCCGCGACGGCCAACACGACGATCGCCAGCGTCCTTCGCATGTCCGGCCTCCTTTCAGGGCACGGGGTTGCCGCTTCGCTGCGTGCTCGCGTCACAGGCCCAGGTAGCGGGCCTTCACCTCGTCGTTGGCGGTGAGCTCGTCCGGCGTCCCTGACCACACGATGCGGCCGCGGCTCAGGACCTTCACGTGGTCGGCCACCCGGAGCGCGAAGGGCAGGCTCTGCTCCACCAGCAGGATCGACAGGCCCCGGCTCCGGAGCTCGCCGATGGCCCGGCCCACCTCGCGCACCAGCAGGGGCGCCAGCCCCTCCGTGGGCTCGTCCATCAGGAGCAGCCTGGGGTGCGTCATCAGGGCGCGGCCGATGGCCAGCATCTGCTGCTCGCCCCCGGACAGCTTGTTGCCCCGGTTCGCCTGGCGCTCCCTGAGCCGCGGGAACAGCTCGAAGACGCGCTCGACGCTCCAGTCGCCGCCGTTCCGGCGGCCCGCGACGCGGAGGTTCTCCAGGACCGTGAGCGACGGGAAGATCCGCCGGCCCTGGGGCACCAGGCCCACCCCCATCTCCACGATGGCCTCGGGGCGGCTGCGGGTGACGTCCCTCCCGGCGAACACGATCCGGCCGCGCCGGGGCGGCGTGAAGCCGATGATGGAGCGGATGAGCGTGGTCTTGCCCATGCCGTTCCGCCCCAGCAGCGCCACCACCTGCCCGGCGCCGACCTCCAGCGAGACGCCCTGCAGGATGTGGCTCTCGCCGTAATACGTGTGGATCTCCTCCACGCGGAGCATCAGTCCGTCCCCAGGTAGATCTCGGCCACCAGGGGGCTCGCCTTCACCTGGTCCCGCTGCCCGTCGGCCACCACGCGGCCGTTGTGGAGCACGGTGACCCGGTCGGCCAGCCCGAACGCCACGTCCATGTCGTGCTCGATGATGAGCATGGTGATGGCGGGGTCCATGGCCTTGAGCATGGCGACCATCATCTGCGACTCCGCGGGCGACAGGCCCGCCGTCGGCTCGTCCAGGAGCAGGAGGCGCGGCCGCCCGGCCAGGGCCAGCGCGATCTCCAGCTGGCGCTGCTCCCCGTGCGACAGCGTCCGGACCGCCTCCCGCTCCCTGCCCGCGAGGCCCACCGCCTCCAGGACCGCCGCCGCCCGCTCGTAGAGCGGCCGGTAGGCGCGCAGGGGGCGGTACATCACCAGCCGCGTGGGCTCCAGCGCCTGGACCGCCAGCAGCACGTTGTCCAGCACGGTGAGGGTCGGGAACAGGGTCGTGATCTGGAAGGTCCGGGCGAGGCCGAGCGCCGCGCGCCGGAAGGACGGCAGGCGGGTGACGTCGCGCCCGAAGAGGAGGATGCGCCCGCCCGTGGGCGCCAGGTCGCCGCTGATCAGGTTGAACAGCGTCGTCTTGCCGGCGCCGTTGGGACCGATGATGGCCCGCCGCTCCCCCGGCTCCACGGCGAGGTCCACGCCGGCCACGGCCGTGAGCCCGCCGAAGGCCTTGGACAGGCCCGTCACGCCCAGCGCGAGCGCCTCGCTCATGATGGGCCGGGCGCCTGCCGCCTCCTCAGCAGTGCCTGCACGGCGGGTAGTCCCGGCTGTAGAGGGGCGTCTTGAGGTACTCGTCGGGGTTGTACCGCCAGAACTGCGAGATTCCCCGGAAGGTGTGGACCACGGTGTTCTGGAGCCGGCCCCCCACCCGCTCGACCTTCCGCACGTAGATGTTCTGGATGGGGTTGCCGAACCGGTCGATGGAGAGCGGCCCCCGGGGGCTGTCCTTCAGCTCCACCCTGCGGAGGGCGGCCAGGAACTGCTCCCGGTCTTCCACCCTGCCGCCCAGCGCCCGGGCGGCCTCCACGATCCAGCGGGCGTTCGTGTAGCAGGCCTCGGCGTAGTACGAGGCCGCCTTGCCCGCCTTCGCCTCGAAGGCCTTGACGAACCTCTGGTTCTGCGGGTTGTCGAGGGCCCCGGAGTAGTGGAGCGCCGTCACGGTGCCGACGGCCTCGTCCCCCATCTGCGGGAGCACCGACTCGTCGGTGAGCGTGCCCCCGCCCAGGAGCGGCAGCCGGGCCTTCAGGCCGGTCTCCTGGTACTGCTTGGTGAACTGCAGGGCGAGCCGCCCCAGGAACAGCGCGAACACGGCGTCCGCGTCCTTGCGGATCTGGGCCAGGTACGGCGCGAAGTCGTTGGTGTTGAGCGGCGTCCAGATCTTCTGGATCACCTGGCCGCCCGCCTCCTCGAAGCTCCGCTGGAACCCGCCCACGGTCTCCCAGCCGAAGGCGTAGTCCATGCCGATGGTGACCACGCGCCGGTGCTTGAGCGTCTTCGCCGCCCACTCGCCGAAGGGGTGCATGGGCTGGCTGGTGGTCCAGCCGGTGCGGACCACCCACCGCGCGGGCTTGCGCTGGGTGAGGTCGTCGGACGCCATGACCGGGTAGGTGGCGGGGATCTTCTGCGCGTCCACGTACGGGTGCAGGGCGTAGCCGGTGGAGGCCAGCAGGCCACCCGTCAGGACGTGCACCCGGTCCTGCTCCACCAGCTTGCGCGCCTTGGTGAGGGCCGTGGCCGGGTTGCCCTCGCTGTCCTCCACGATCAGCTCCACCTTGCGGCCCGCCGCCTGGCGGCCGATCTCGTCCAGGTAGACCTCCGTCCCGGCCACCATGTCCTTGCCCAGCTGGGCGAACGGGCCCGACAGCGGGGCCAGGAAGCCGATCTTGATGGAGCCCTGGGCGCCGGCCTCGCCCGCGCCCGCCACCACCGCGCCCAGCACCAGGAGCCCGACCAGGAGCCTCGCCGCTCGTCCCTTGCCCATCGTGTCTCCTCCCGCGCCGGCGACCGCCGTCACCGGCCCTTCCTCCGGACCAGGCCCATGAGCCCGCCGGGGGCGAACAGGATCACGCAGATGTACACGCCGCCCAGGATGAGCAGCCACCGCTTCGTGTACACGCTGACGAAGTTCTTCAGGAAGACGATGATGCCGGCCCCCAGCGCCGGCCCCACCAGGGTGCCGGAGCCGCCCAGTGCCACCATCAGGAGCGCCTCCACCGAGGTGACGAGCTGGACCTCCACCGGGCTCACGAAGCCGTTGTAGTAGGCCCACAGCACGCCGGCCACGCCCGCGAAGCCCGCGGACAGGATGAACGCCAGGTACTTGTGGAGCCAGACGTTGTAGCCCAGGCTCCGCATCCGCGCCTCGCTGTCCCGGATGCCCTGCAGGCTCATCCCGAAGGGCGAGCGCACCAGCACCGCCAGGCCGGCGCAGACCGCCGCGAAGACCACGAGGCAGGCGTAGTAGAACGCCGTGGCGTCGGCCAGCGCCCAGCCCGCCACCGCGGGGCGCTCGACGCCCGAGATGCCGTTGTCGCCCTTGGTCATCGAGACCCAGCGGAACGCGAGCCCCCACACCACCATGCCCAGGGCCAGCGTGATCATCAGGAAGTAGGTGCCGGACGCCCGGATCGCCAGCAGGCCGAACACTGCCGCCGTGAGCAGCGCGGCGGCGACGGCGACGACCAGGCAGAGCCAGGGCCCCGCCCCGTACTCGGTGGCGAGGATGGCCACGGCGTAGGCCGCCACGCCGAAGTAGGCCGCGTGCCCCAGGGACGGCAGGCCCGTGTAGCCCAGGAGCACGTCCAGGCTCATGGCGAAGATGCCGTAGATGAGCGCCTGCGTGAGCAGCGTGAGCGGGTACGCCGCCAGGAACGGCGGTACCGCCACCAGCCCGACCGCCAGCGCCCCCAGCGCCAGCGCCGCCCGCCAGGGGCGGGCGGCCGCGCCCGCCAGGACCCGCGCGTCCACCCTCGCCATCACACCCGCCCGAAGAGCCCCGTGGGCCGGAGGGCGAGGATGACGGCCATCGGGGCGAAGAGGGTGAAGTAGGACAGCTCCGGGAACAGCGCCTTGCCGAAGTTGTCGAGGATGCCCACCAGGAGGCTGCCCACGATGGCGCCCTCGAGGCTGCCCAGCCCGCCGACGATGACCACCACGAACGCGTACGGGAGGATCTCGAAGTCGGCCCCGGGGTACACGCCGATGAACCCGCCGCCGACGACGCCGCCCAGCGCGGCCAGGAACGCCCCCAGCCCGAACACGCCCATGGAGACCGCCGTGACGTTGATGCCCACGCCCCGCGCCATCTCCGCGTCGTCCACGGCGGCCCGGATCACGGCGCCGGCCCGGGTGCGCTCCAGGAAGAGCCAGAGCCCCAGCGCGATGACCGCCGCCACCACGATGACGAACACCCGGTAGACGGGGAAGACCAGCGTGCCGGCCCTGAGCGAGCCCACCAGCACGGCGGGCGCCGGGATCGAGTACGGGTCGCCGCCCCAGATGAGCAGCGCGAGGTCCTGGAAGATGAGCGCGAAGCCCATGGTCATCAGCACCTGGGCCAGCTCCTGGCGGCCGAGCCGCCGCAGGAACAGCCGCTCCATCCCCACGCCGATGAGCGCCACGGCCAGGGCACCGCAGAGGAGCGCCAGGGGGAAGCTGCCGGTCCGCCAGACCGTGCTCAGGCCCACGTAGCCCCCCAGCAGGAAGTACGAGCCGTGCGCCAGGTTCACGATGCGCATGACCCCGAAGATCAGCGACAGCCCCCCGGCGAGCAGGAACAGCAGCGCGCCGTAGGAGACGCCGTTGAAGGCCTGGATCACCCAGAACTCCATCGCGGCCTCGGGTCCGGAGGACGGTGCGCCGCGGCCCCGCCCGGCCTACCGGGGCTTCCAGCCGGCCGGTGCCCGCACCGTGGAGAGGTCCACCACGCCGATGTTCTCCCTGGTCACCGACAGGATGGGCGTGAACAGGAGCTTCGGGGCCCGGATGTGCCCGGCGGCCCGCCCCGCCCACCGGCCCGTGGGGCCGAAGCGCCTGACCATCCCCGCCATCCGGACCAGCGGGGCGCCGGGAATCACGCCGGGCGCTCCCGCCAGCCGAGCGCGGCGGAGAGGTCGGCGGCAGTGGCCCGCACCACCGCGGCCAGCGGCGCCACGCGCTCCTCCGGCATGCGCACGGAGGGACTGGCGATTCCCAGCGAGGCCACCACCCGCCGGGTGTGGTCGCGCACGGGCGCCGCGATGCACTTGAGCCCGACCTCGAACTCGTCGTCGTCCAGGGCGTAGCCGCGGGCGCGGACGCGCGCCAGGTCCTGGCGCAGGGCGGGCGGGTCGGTGAGCGTGCGCGGCGTGTACGCGCGGAGCCGGCGGCGGAAGAACCGCTCCAGCGCCTCCTCCGGCTCCCAGGCCAGCAGGGCCTTGCCCAGCGCCGTGCAGTGGGCCGGGGCGCGGCGGCCGATGCGGGAGTACATCTGGAGCACCTGCTGGCTCTCAATCTTGTCGATGTAGACCACGTCCCACTCGTCCAGCACGCCGAGGTGCACCGTCTCCCGGCAGGCCGCGGCCAGCCGCTGCAGGTAGGGCGCCGCCGCCGCGCGGATGGTCTGCTGGCCGGCCGCGACCGAGCCCACCTCGAAGGCCTTGAGCCCCAGGCAGTAGCGGTCGGTGGCCGGGTTCTTCCGCACGTAGCCCCGCAGCGACAGGGAGGCGAGCAGGCGGTGGACCGTGCTCTTGCCGAGCCCGAGCGCGCGGGCCAGCTCGGTGACGCCCAGCTCTGGCCGGTCGAGGGTAAAGGCCTCCAGGATGCTGAGAGCGTTGTTCACCGAGCGCAGGGGCGCGCGCTCCCGCTGGGCCGACAGCGTCCGGGTGCTGTTCCTCATAGAAGAACGCGGTTCCGCGGTGGCAAGCGTTGGTAACACCGGCTCCGCGAGCGTGTCAACGGCAAAGATGCGCCCCGCACGCCGGGCGCGGCCCCCCGTACCCCGGTCCTGCCGCCTCCCCGGCCCGCGCCCGCACGCCGCCGGCCGGAGCCGGCGAGGGCTCACCGCCTCGCCACGACCTGCGCGAGGACGATGCGTCCCTCCTCGAGGTTCCGCCGCTGGTTCTCCGCCATCGCCGGGAAGTCCGGGCCCAGCAGCAGGTGAAAGCCGAGCGGCGGCAGGCCCTCCTGCCGGATCCTCCTGCTCACCGCCGCGAACCACTCGCGCCCCGCCGCCGTCGGGTCCTCCCAGCTCACGACCTCGAACCCGGCGGCCCCGAGGAGCCGGCGCAGCTCGTCCGGCGAGACGAGGAAGCTCGTCTCCGGGCCGCGCGCCCACGGGACGGGGAAGAGCACCGGGCCCCGGGGCCCGGCGAGGATGTCGTAGACGGCCAGCTTCCCGCCCGGCCTGAGCACGCGGCCCATCTCCCGGTAGAGCCCGGCCTTGTCCGGGATGTTCATGGCGGCGTGCTGGCTCCAGGCGACGTCGAACACCCCGTCGCGGAACGGCAGGCGGAGGGCGTCCCCCTGCGCGTAGCTCACGAGCCCGGCGAGGCCGACCCGCTCCGCGAGCATCGCCGCCGCCCGGCAGTACTCCCCCGTCAGGTCGATGCCCGTGACCCGGCAGCCGAACTCGCGCGCCAGGCAGCGCGACGGCCCACCGAGCCCGCTGCCGACGTCGAGGACCCGCGTGCCCGTTCCGACGCCGGCCGCCCTGGCCAGCTCCAGCGTCGCCTGCCGCCCGCGGACGTGGAACTCGTCGATGGGCGCGAGGTCCTCGGGCCGGAGAGCGTCCAGGTCCTTCCCCGCCGATGCCAGGGCCGAGAGGATGGCCGCCCCCGGGTCCGCGGCGGCGTAGTGCCGCTGGACGCTCCGGGTCAGCGGGCCCGCCGGCCCCGCCGCGCCGCCACCCTCCTCCGCGGACCCCCGATGGCGCGGTGGCCCTTCCATCACCTGGGGCAGCCGCCCGGGCCCCGGTACGCGTGGCCCCGCGAGCAGGTCTTCCAGCCTCCCCGGTTCGCGCGTGGCATCGCCGGCGCTCACCCGGCTCGGGTGGGCGCGAGACCCGGGATCATCCCTGGCAGGTCACGGACCGGTGTGTGGATCACGACTGTCCTCCCCGCCGGAACGGCCCGGCGTCTCGCCCCGGCGTTGCGGCGCGACACCGGGCGTCCAGAGGGTACCGGCGGACGCCCGGCGAGGCAACACGGTACCCGCCCCGCGGCTTGCAATCCACGCCCAGGCTCCGCTACACCTACGGGCGTGGCGCGCGCGCACACGCTGACGTTCGACCGCGGGTCGCTCAGGCTGGAGGCGCCGGCCACGGCCCGGGTGCCGCCCTACTTCGTCTGGGACGGCCGCGTCGGCGCCTGGCGCACGGCGGCGATGCACCACCTCCGGGTCCGCGAGGACGCCGCCGCCTACAGGCTTCGCCTCGCCGACCGCGCGGCGCGGTTCTTCCCGGCGCCCACGCTCCACCCGGCGCTTCCTCCGCTCCGTGCCGACCAGCAGGCCGCGCTCGAGGCCTGGGAGCGCGCCGGATGCCGGGGCGTGGTCGTCAAGCCCACGGGGACGGGCAAGACGGAGATCGCGCTGGCCATCGTCGCCCGCCACCGGGTTTCCGCGCTCGTCGTCGCCCCGCTCCGCGACCTCATGTACCAGTGGCAGCGCCGCATCGCGAAGGGGCTCGGCGTGGAGGCGGGCGTGCTGGGCGACGGGCGGCAGGAGGTCTGGCCCATCACGGTGACCACGTACGACAGCGCCTGGATCCACATGAAGGAGATCGGCAACCGGTACCGGCTGATCGTCTACGACGAGGCCCACCACCTGCCGGGACCGGTGCAGCACGAGAGCGCGCTGGACTGCCTGGCGCCCATGCGTCTCGGCCTCAGCGCCACGCCCTGGCGCGCCGACGGCCGGGACGCCATGCTGGCGGAACTGATCGGGCCGGTGGTCTACGAGGAGGACCTCGCCCGGGCCCGGGGCCGCACCGTCGCCGACTACGTGATCGTCCGCGTCCCGATCTACCTGACGGAGGAGGAGCAGGCCGAGTTCGACGAGCTGTCGCGCAGCATCCGCCGCTACGTGGCCGCGCGCCGGCGCGAGGAGGGCGGCTTCGACTGGACGGAGATGGCGCGGCGCTCCCGCACCGATCCCGAGGCGCGGGAGGTGCTCCGGCGCTGGCGACGCAAGCTCGCCATCGTGAACCGGTCCGCCGAGAAGCTGCGAGTGCTGGAGGACGTCTTCCGCCTCCACCCGGACGAGCCCTGCGTGGTCTTCACGGCCTCGAACCGGATGGCCCTCGATGTCTCGGCGCGCTTCCTGATCCCGGCGCTCACAGCCCACTCCGACAAGCACGAGCGCAACCGCGTGCTGGACGCCTTCGCGGCCGGCCGGATCAGGGCGCTGGCCGCCTGCCAGGTGCTCAACGAGGGCTGGGACGCGCCCGCCGTGAAGGTGGGCGTCGTCCTGGGCGGCGACCGGGGGGTGCGTGAGGCCGTCCAGCGCCTGGGCCGGCTCCTCCGCCGTTCGGGGGACCGCACGGCCAGGCTCTACGAGGTGGTCGTCCAGGAGAGTCCCGACGTCGCGCGGGCGCGGCGCCGGGGGAGGACCGATGCTTACCGCCGCGCACCGCGTCTATCACTGGGACAGGCGAGCCAGATCGATCTCTTCTGACCGGCTCGAGGACGAGGCGCTGCCCCTGCTCGAGCCCGCGCTCGCGGTGTACCGCCAGCGGATCGGCCAGACGCGCGGGCAGGTGCGGAACGCGGCTCGCCGCGCCCTCCAGGGGCTCCGGCCCGACCGCGTCGAGCCGGTGGTGAAGCTCCTGGACGACGCGGCCACCTACGAGTGGCCGGCGGCGGCACGCTGCGCCGAGCGGCGGGTGGCCGTGTTCGAGGCGGCGGCCGGCCGCCATCCTCTCCTCGACGCCGCCGCCGTGCCCGAGGTCGCGGCGGGCGTCTTCACCGACCCGCCGGCCGGCCTCGACGCCACGGTCGCGGCGCTCTACGCCGACTACCCCGAGTTCCACCGCCTGGCCGCCTTCCCGCCCCACTACACGGCCGAGGCGCTCCGGGCCGACTACGACCTGGCCCAGGCTCAGGCCCTGCTCTACTCGGCCACCCGCGTGACGGTGGAGGCCGGACGCGACTTCAAGCACATCCTCCGTTACGCACGCCTGGCCCGCCTGCTCCACCGCGTGGAACGCCTCCGCGACCCGTCGCTCCCCGGCGGCGAGGGCTATCGCTTCGTGCTGGACGGCCCGAACTCGGTCCTGCGCCGCACGCGCGCCTACGGCGTGGACTTCGCGCGGTTCCTGGCCGCGCTGGTCCGCCTCCCCGACTGGCGGCTGCAGGCCGAGATCGTCCTGCGGAAGGGCTGGCACCCGCTCACCTTCACGCTCACGTCGGCCGACGGCCTCGGGCGCGGCGCCGCGCCTCCGCCGGAGTTCGACTCCGCGCTGGAGGCGGCCATCGCCCGCAAGTTCGGCCGCGAGCGCGCCGGCTGGCGCCTCCTGCGCGAGGCCGTCGTCCTCGACCTGGGCGGCGGCCGCGTCCTGGTGCCCGACTTCCTCTTCCGTCACGAGGACGGCACCGAGGTGGCCCTGGAGATCGTGGGCTACTGGACGCCCGAGTACCTGGCGGACAAGATGCGCCGCCTGGCGGCCGCTCCCGACGTGAACCTCCTCGTGGCGGTCCCCCGGCCGCTGGCCGTCCGCGCGGCGCGGCTGCCTGCCACCGTCCTGCCGTTCAAGCGCCGCCTGCTCCTGCGCGACCTGCTCCCCCGCCTCGAGGCCTTCCGTCCGGAGGGCGCCGCCTGACACGCCCCGATATCGCCATCGACGTCATGCGCCCGCGGGACGCCCGGGAGCACGCCGCCGTCGAGCGCTGGCGGCCGCTCGAGGTCGACGGCCCCGTCGCGCGACACGTCGCCTTGCGGCGGCGGACGGCGGCGTGCTAGGCTCAGCCCGCCCCGATGGCCCAGGACCTCAGGAGCTTCGTCGCCGCCTACGGGCGCGCGCACCCCGGCGAGGTGGTGCGCGTCACCGAGCCGGTGGGCATCGAGCACGACGTGATGGCGGTCGTCCTGGAGTACGAGCGCCGGCGCCGGTGGCCCATCCTCTTCTTCGAGCAGGTGCGCGGGTTCGACATCCCCGTCGTGGCCAACGTCGTGGCGAGCCGGCGCGCCCTGGCCTTCGCGCTGGGCGTGCCCGAGTCCGGGCTGGCCGCCGAGTACGCCCGGCGGCTCAAGGAGCGCATCAAGCCCGTGGTGGTGCCCGACGCACCCTTCCGCCGGCGGGTGCTCACCGGCGACGCCCTGGACCTCCAGGCCCTGCCCGCGCCGGTCTACTTCCCGGGCGACGCCGGCCGCTACCTCACGGCCGGCATGCTGGTGGCCCGCGACCCCGACACGGGCGTGGAGACCGAGGGCTACCACCGGTTCCAGGTCAAGGGCCGCGACCGCCTCGGGGTGAGCCTGCACTCCCGGCGCCGGATGTTCGAGTACCAGCGCCGGGCCGAGGCGCGGGGCCAGGCCCTGCCGTGCGCCATCGTCCTCGGCCTGCACCCGCTGGTGTCCATGGGCTCGCTGGCCTACCCGCCCGCCGACGTGGGGAAGTTCGAGGTGGTGGGCGGCCTGCTGGGCGAGCCCCTGGAGGTGGCCCCGTGCGCGACCCTCGACCTGCACGTGCCCGCCAGCGCCGAGATCGTCATCGAGGGCGAGATCCTGCCCGGCGTGCGGGAGCCCGAGGGGCCCTTCGGCGAGTTCACCGGGTACTTCTCGCGCCGGTCCACGGAGCACGTCTTCGTGGCGCGGGCGATCTGCACGCGCGAGCGCCCCTGGTTCCAGTCCATCGCCTCGGGCCGCGCGGGCGACCACATCACCACGCTGGGCCTCGTCCGCGAGGCGGAGATCCTCAACGCGCTCACGCGCACCATCCCCCACGTCACCGCGGTGCACGTGCCGCTGTCGGGCACCTCCTCGTTCAGCGCGTACGTCGCCATCCGGCAGAGCCGGCCCGGCGAGGCCAAGCACGTCATCCCCATCGTGCTGGGCGTGGACCACTACCTCAAGCTGGTGGTCGTGGTGGACGATGACATCGACGTCTTCGACGAGGCCGACGTGCTGTGGGCCGTGGCCACGCGCATGCAGGCCGACCGCGACCTGGTGGTCATCCCGGGAAGCCTGGGCGCCATCCTGGACCCCAGCGCGGACGAGCGCGGCGTCACGGCCAAGCTGGGGATCGACGCCACCCGACCGTTCGGCCAGCCCTTCGGCGAGAAGCTCGTCATGGACCCGGCCCGCATGGCCTGGGCCCGGGCCCTGGTGGACCGCCTCACCCGTAGTTAGCCGGCTCGGCAGCCAGGAGGAACGTCCCATGTCCCGGCGCTACATCGACCT
>JBBIOF010000018.1:0-15075 GCA_037443505.1 Candidatus Rokuibacteriota bacterium | reverse complement strand
GCAGCAGGCCCTCCAGGCGCGCCCGCGCGCGCTCCAGGGCGCCCAGCGCGCGGGCGCGGAGGGGCGCCAGGACCGGCGCCTGCACGCCCAGCAGCAGGTCCTCGGTGCGCGCCAGCAGCGACTCGTGCATCTTGGCCCGCAGCGCGTCCCGGAGGAACTGCGCCATCAGCGTGTTGTGCGGGCCCTCCCAGTTCTCCTGGACCGGCACCTCGCGGTACAGGCGGGGCAGCGGGCTGAAGTCCTCGATGGTGCCGTTGCCGCCCAGGATCTCGATGGCGTGGTGGACCGCCAGGCCCGCGTCCACGGAGCAGACGTGCTTGGTGACGTTGACCGCCGCGCGGAACACGGGGTCGTCCTCCGGGCGCGCCCCGGCCACGGTGAGGGCGTCCTCCAGGCTCGCCACGAACAGCGTGGCGCCCAGGGCGGCCGCCGCCAGTGCCCGTACCTCGGCCAGCTGGAGCGCCACCGCGGGGAACTCGAGGAGCCGCCGCCCGAAGGCCTCGCGTGTCCGCGCGTAGTGCCAGGCCTCGATCCACGCACGCCGCATGATGCCCGAGCAGCCGACCGCGACCTCGAGCCGCGAGGTGTTGATGACGACCCCCATGACGAGCTTGAACCCCTCGTCCAGCGGGCCGAGCTGCCAGGCCAGCGCGTCCTCGAAGTCCACCTCGGCGGTGGGCAGCGTGCGCGTCCCCAGCTTGTTCTTCAGCCGGCGGACGCGGATGCCGTTGGGCCGGCCGTCGTCCAGCCGGCGGGGCGCCACGAACAGGGCGAGCCCGGCGGTGCCGCCGGGCGCGCCGGCCGGCCGCGCCGTCACCGCGTAGAGATCGGCGGCCACGTTGGAGCAGAACCACTTCTCGCCCCGGAGGCGCCAGGCGCCCGGCTGGCCGGCCACGGGGTGGGCCACGCAGGCGTTGGCGCCGACGTCCGAGCCGCCCTGCACCTCCGTGAGGAACTGCGCCCCGTGCCACCGCCGGTCGTAGTCCCTCTCGAGGAGCCGCGGCAGCCAGTCGCGCCGCATCCGCTCGTCGCCCGCCCGCTGGATGGCCTTGACGAGCCCGGCCGTGCAGGCGATGGAGCAGAGGTGGGGCACCTCGCCATTGAGGCTGAAGAGGTAGGCCAGTGCGGCGTGAAGGGTCATGCCGCCCGGCTCGGCCAGGGCCGCCAGGACGCCCGAGCGCCACACGAGGCGCCCCACCTCGTGGTGCGCGGGGTTGAAGACGACCTCGTCGGCCCGGTCCCCCAGGGGGCTCCACGCCTCGAGCCGCGGCAGGTGCTCCGGCCGGTCCAGCTCGAACGCGGCCCGGCTGATGGGCCCCGCCGAGTCGGCACCGGCGCGGTGCAGGTCGGGCTCGACCCGGGCCAGGCGCTCGGCGCCCAGGCGGCGGGCGAGGATCGCCCGGAGGTAGGCGTCGTCGTCGTAGAAGTTCCGGGGCTTCGCCGCCTCCCAGCGGCGCAGCAGCGACCGGCCGTGCTCGCTCGCGCCCATGCCGGCCCTCTTACTACCGCGCTTCGCGCGCGACTTCAACGCCGAGGGGCTGAGGCGATCGGCGGGGTCTCCTGGGGCGGCGGCACCGGAGCCCCCTGCACCGGCGCGTCACGCCCGGGCCAGGCCCGCGAGGACGCCGCCGGCGACCCTGCGGACCAGTCCCAGGAAGACGACCAGCCAGGCCGCCAGCGCCACGTAGATGGCCACGCGCGGGACGACGTGCAGGAACGTCAGGTTCATCGCCTCCGCCAGCCTCGACGTGCCCACGGCGTACATGCCCAGCGGGAAGACCGCCCCCCAGTACAGGGGATCGTAGGTCAGCGGCACTCGCTTGAACGCGTGTCTCCAGACGGCCAGGATGAACAGCATCGGGATCCACCACGTCCCGGTGGCCCAGAAGAAGACGGTGAAGCCCCTGAGGAACGGCAGGACGGCGTACAGGAACGGGGTCTCCGAGGGGTCGGCGTTCGTGATCAGCACCGCGCCCCCCAGGGTCGAGATGGCCATGGCTCCCATGTTGATCCAGTACGGAGGCGTCAGGTCGCCGGGGGAGAAGGCGAAGAACGTGTACCGGTAGAAGATGAGGGAGATCATCCAGATGTAGAGCATGCCCCCCCCACAGCCACATGGACAGGGCGGCGAAGTTGATCTCCAGCCGGTGGGGCTGTTGCAGGTGGGGGGCCAGCGACGCGCCGAGGACCGCCACCGACTGCGTGGCCACCACGGCGATCAGCCACGCCCCGGTCAGGCCCTCGGCCAGCGACGGCTTCTTCTCCTTGATCGTGAGGCCGGCGAAGATCGCGTAGGTGAGCGGCACCCAGAGGATCGTGCCACCGAACCAGAGCAGCATCGCCACCCCGTGGCGCCCCCAGACCGACAGGAACTGGCTGCCGAGGATGCACGTGGCGGCGACCACGGTGAAGAACCCCGGCCCGCGCACGTGGTCGAACAGGTCGGCCCGGAACTCGCGGGGGTATCGCAGGAGGCGGAGCAGGGTGAGGCCCCAGAGGACCACGTAGACGCCGACGTTGAGCCACCCCAGGGCCACCGCCACCGCCCTCATTCCCAGGAGGTTCGCCCCGATGGCCACGATGCCGGTCGCCATGACCATGGCGAAATACGCGGGGGGGAGGTCTCTCACCGCGCCGGCACTTGCTCGACCTGGCGGACGAGGACGGGCGCCCGGGCCCGCATCATGCGCCGGATGGTCAGGTGCATCCAGACCAGGCAGGTGACGGCCGTCAGGGCCAGGAACATCCAGGCGGTGGTCCACACCCCCGTGGCCTGCAGGAGGTAGCCGAAGACCACGGGGCCGAGGAAGCCGCCGAGGGCTCCGATCACCCCGACGAGCCCGCCGACCGCGCCCACGCTCTCGGGGTAGTACGTGGGAATCTGCTTGTACACCGCCGCCGAGCCGATCCCCATCAGGAGCCCGAGGAGGTAGACCAGGCCGGTGAAGATCCACCGGTTCGCCTGGAAGTAGATGCGGGTCTCGCCCCTGGCGAGGAGCTGTCCCTTCTGCACGACGTCCCCCGCCCTCACCACGGGGACCTGGGAGAAGACCGCGTCGGGCCAGACGCGGAAGCCCTCCGTGTCGGCCGGCGCGTGGATCCCGAAGCGGACCTTCGTGGCATCACCCCGCGTGCCCGGAGCGAGGACGTACCGGTCCCGCCCCACCACGATCGCGTGCTCGGTGACCGACGTGACGACCCCGCCCCGGTCGGCCATGACGCCCTGGCCCGGAGCCAGAATCTCCATGCGCGGGGGGAAGAGGAGGACGAGGACGACGGTGCCGGCGCCGAAGGCCAGGTACAGGACTGCGCGGGCGCCCCACCGGTCGGACGCCCAGCCGCCGACGGCCCGGATCACTCCCGCGGGCAGGCTGAAGAGCGCGGCCATCAGCCCCGCGGAGGTCACGGAGAGGGAGTAGACGTTGACGTAGTACGGGACGAGCCACTGCGAGAGGGCCACGAAGCCGCCGAAGACGAAGAAGTAGTAGAGCCCGAAGCGCCAGACCCGGACGTACCGGAGGGGCGCCAGCCGCTGGACGAGGCCCTGGCCGCCCGCGGCTTTCCTCGTGCAGGTCAGCAGCCAGAACAGGACCGCCGTCGCGGCCAGCGCGGCCGCGTAGACCCTGGGGAGGTTCCGCCATCCCTCGAGGTTGGTCCCGCCGTCGGTGAGGATGCCGAGGAGGAGGGGCGCGCCCAGCAGGGTCAACCCCGCTCCCAGGTTGCCCATGCCGAAGACGCCCAGCACGGTGCCCTGCAGCCGCGCCGGAAACCACACGGAGGTGTAGGCCACGCCGACGGCGAAGGAGGCACCGCTCAGGCCGAATCCGAGCCCCAGGAGGACGAACTCCGGGAACGAGTCGGCGCGACTCACCAGGTACATGGGAAGGGCCGCGGCGAGCATGAGGAGGGTGAACACGGTGCGGCCGCCATACCGGTCGGTCAGCACCCCCAGGGGGAGGCGCAGGACGGCTCCCGTGAGCACGGGCGCGCCGATGAGCCACCCCACCTGAGCCCGGTTCCACGGGTACACGCCGCGCTCCACCAGGAAGGTGACGAGGACGCCGTTCATCGTCCAGGCGGCGAAGCACACCGTGAAGGCCAGGGTGTTCATCGCCAGGACGCGGTAGGCCCGCGCCCGGTCGGGGCCTTCCGTCACGGCGGCGTCCAAGCCCGGCTACACCCTGCCGTCGTCCGGTCCCCGCACCTCCCCGCCCCGTCGCGCGCTCCTCACCGCTTCAGGCCCACGTAGCTCCGCATGGAGATGTACGGCCTGGTGACGTACCCGAAGGGGTAGCTGAAGAGGTGGACCAGCTTGGTGAAGGGAAGATACGCGAAGAAGACGAGGACGACGATCATGTGCAGCTTGACGGCGAGGGGCGCTCCGGCCACCAGGCCGGTGTCCGGCCGCAGGGTGAGCAGGCCGGCGAGCCAGGGGCCCACCGCGTAGGACACCCCGAAGGCTCGCTGGACGACCGAGTGGTACAGCCCCAGCCCCGTGACGACGATGAGGAAGACCAGCACCGCGTAGTCCTCACGCGTGCTCATCGCCCGCAGCCGGGGCGTGACCAGCCGGCGCACGAGGGCCCAGCAGGCGCCGTAGAACAGGAGCACGCCCCCGAACATCCCTGCCCACCGAAAGACGTCGACCAGTGAGGCCCACCCGCCCGCCCCCCCGATGAACCCCACCGCGTGGGTCACGATCAGGATGATCAGGCCCCAGTGCAGGCAGAGCGACGCGGGCCCGATGGAGGCGCGCCCGAAGAAGCCGGTCGAGCGGGTCGTCCAGAGGAGGTCCCCCCGGGCGCTCCAGGCCAGCCGGCCCCTGAACGCCGTCTTGACACCCGTGAAGGCCCGGTACGCCGACCCGCCGACGAACAGCAGCAGCGCGATGTACGGCAGCGCCACGAAGAAGACGTTCTCCACCATGGCCTACCCCCGTGCTCCCGCCCCCAGCTCCAGCCTCAGCACCCGCTCCAGCGCGTCGAGAAGGTCGCAGTACGGCGTCTTCAGCGCCTCGAGCCGCGCGCGCACGGGCGGCAGGAACGGGAGGATGTACTCCTCGATGAGCGTTCTCCGGACGGGATCGTCCGAGCCCGCCGACAGGGCGAGGGACTCCACGACGAGCGGCAGGTAGTCCGGCAGTTCCCTCCCGTTCGGCGTCAATCCGAGGTGACGGTAGAGGCCCAGCAGGTCGATCATGTAGGCGTTCCGGTCACAGACCGCGGCCTGGCCGCACGTCCTCGGCTCGTCGAAGGCATGACTCCCCAGGTACAGGGGGCACCGGGGATCCAGCTCGAACAGGCTGACGTACTCGTCCTCGGCCACGGGCCGCTCGAGGAACCGGGACAGCAGGACGGCCGCCTCCGGGTCCAGGCCCCTCAGCTCCCCGATCGCGGCCCCCGCGGCTCTCCGGGCGGCCTCGCCGTCCTCCGGCGGCTCCCACAGCGCCGCGATGGCCGCGTACACGTCCCGCAGCGCCCGGGCGGGCTCACTCATACGGCTTCTCCGGGGTGTGGTGCGACTGGAAGTAGCTCCGTCGCCGCTTCAGCGGCGTCCAGGGCCCCATCGCCGCGAATCCCGCGAAGCCCCGCTCCGTGTACGGACTGATGTCCGCCGCCTCCCGCTTCGTGGTGGGCACCACGAACCGCTCCTGGTAGAAGGCGAGGGACAGGCTCCGGACGATCGCCCTGGCATCCTCCTCGGTGAGGCCGACCCGGGCGAGCACGTCGAGGTCGGGCCTCCCCTCCACGCGCAGGCTCCGCTCGTACTGCCGCACGGCCAGCTGCCGCCGGAGCGACTTCCTCACCTCCTCCTCGTTTCCCGCCGCGAACAGGCTGGCCAGGTAGGCGATCGGGATCCGGAACTTGTCCAGCTCGTCCGGATCGAGGAGCGCCCCCCTGGGCGTGTCCATGTCGAAGACGTCCGCGGCGGCCGGCGACTCCCGGCCGGCGCTCGTCACGAGCGGGCTCAGGGGCGGGATGTAGAACAGCATCGGCAGCGTCCTGAACTCCGGGTGCAGCGGCAGCGCCAGCTCCCACCGCCGGAAGAGCCTGTAGGCCGGTGACCGCTGCGCGGCATCGATCCAGTCGTCGCCGATCCCGCTCGCCCTGGCCGCCTCGATCACGCCCGCGTCGAACGGGTCCAGGAGGATCTCGCGGTGGGCCCTCACCAGGTCGCGCGGCTCCGCCAGCGCCGTCTCCTGCACCCGGTCCAGGTCGTACAGCACCACGCCGAAGGAGCGGATCCGGCCCACGCACGAGTGGAAGCACACCGGCGGCATGCCCGCCTCGACCCGCGGGTAGCAGAGGATGCACTTCTCCATCTTCCCCGAGACCCAGTTGTAGTAGGGCTTCTTGTACGGGCAGGCGGAGATGCAGTAGCGCCAGTTCCGGCACCGCACCTGGTCGATGAGCACGATGCCGTCCTCCTCCCGCTTGTAGGCGGCTCCGGAGGGGCACGCGGCCACGCAGGCGGGATTGACGCAGTGGTTGCAGATGCGGGGAAGGTAGAAGTAGAAGACGTCCCTGAACCGCAGGTACGCCTCCTGCTCCTCCCTGCTCATCCCCTTGAAGTTCACGTCGTGCTTCCCCGTGACGTGGGCGCCGCCGGCGTTGTCCTCCCAGTTCACGCCCCAGGTGAGCGGGATATCCTCACGCTCCGTGACCATGGAGCGGGGCCTGGCGACGGGCTGCTGGGTCAGCGGCTCCGGGGTGTGCAGGTCGTCGTACGTGAACGTGTAGACGTCCTCGCCGTAGTAGTCGGCCATCTCCGGCACGTGGGGGTTGAAGAAGAGGTTGACGAGCTGGTAGGGCCGTCCGCCGTAGCGTAACCTCAACCCGTCCCCCGTCTTCACCCACCCGCCCTTCCACAGCGCCTGGTCCTCCCAGCGCTTCGGGTAACCGATCCCCGGCTTGGTCTCCACGTTGTTCCACCACGCGTACTCGACGCCCTCCCGGTTGGTCCAGACGTTCTTGCAGGCCACGGTGCAGGTGTTGCAGCCGATGCACTTCTCCAGGTTGAACGTCATGCTGTACTGCGCCTTGACCCTCATGAGGCCCTCCCCCTACGCCATCGGCAGGCGGGGCAACTCCTCCTCCCGGTAGATGGCCCCCGTCTTCCCGGCCAGCGGCATCTTGCGGATGAGGACCCCGTGGTCCCGCTCCGAAGGGCTGGTGCCCCAGTAGTTGATGTAGTAGCTGAACTGGGCATACCCGCCGATCATCGTGTGCGGGTTCATCAGGATCCGGGTCGTGGCGTTGTTGTTGCCGCCCCGCAGGTCCGAGCAGTTGAACTTCCTGGCCAGCGGCGAGAACGGCACGTTCACGTGGCGCTCCACCTGGTGGTAGGTGATCGCCATGTTCCTGGGCACCTGGTGGCTCACGACGGCCCGCGCCACCTCGATGCCGTTCTCGCAGTACATCTCCACCCAGTCGTTGTCCTTCACGTCGATCTCTTCGGCGTCCTCCGGGTTGAGCCAGACCGTGGGCCCTCCCCGGGACATGTGCATCATGGGCCAGTGGTCGCGGAACGAGCTGTGGATCTGCCACTTCCCGTGCGGCGTGATGAAGCGGAACAGCTTCGACCCGGGCGCCGCTCGCCGCAGGTCGATGTCCCCGATGGCCACCATGTCCAGCGGCGGCTTGTTGGTGGGCAAGGCCTCGCCCAGTTCCCGGAGGGCCTGATGGTCGTAGTAGATCTCCTGCCGTCCCGACAGCGTGTGCCACGGCTTCAGCCGCTCGACGTTCATCGTCCACGGCCCGAACGTCCGCTGCCGGCCGGTCTCGGGATCGAAGAGGACGGCGCTCCACTGGGGCGTGGTGTGGATCCGCCGCGGCTGGGAGACCAGGTCCCTGTAGTGCACCCGGCGCTCCTTCACGCTCTCCACCAGGTCGGCCAGCGGCACCCCCACCTTCTTCTCCATCTCCTTGAAGAACAGATGCGCCAGCCTGCCGTTCAGCTCGGGCGAGATCTGACAGATGAGCTCGCAGAGCTGCTCGGCCTTCTCGAAGCGCACCCGGCCGTCCTTCACGGTGAGGACCTCGTTGGTCTTGAGCTCCTCCTCCACGATGGGCGTCAGGTCCGCGTACTGCCCCTTGGCGCCGTATCCCTTCGGCTGGCACACCAGGGGCCCCAGGGAGACGAGCCTGTCGTACACCTGCGTGTAGTCCCGCTCCACGATGGCGATGTCGGGGAAGGTCTTGCCGCGCACGGGCTCGGTCTCCCCCCGGCGCCAGTCCCGCACCTCGCCCAGCGGCTGCGCCAGCTGGTCGGGGCTATCCATCCAGAGCGCCTTGAACACCACGTCCTTGACGGGCCGGGGGAAGTGGCGCTCCGCCAGCTCCGAGAACTTCCGGGCGATGAGCCGGAACGCGTCCCAGTCGTGCTTCGCCTCCCACGGCGGGTTGGTGGCCGGCGTGAGCGGATGCACGAAGGTGTGCATGTCCCCGAAGGTGATGTCGTGCTTCTCGTACCAGAACGCCGCGGGCAGGACGACGTCCGCGTAGTTGGCCGTGGAGTCCATGCGGATGTTCAGGTTCACCAGCAGGTCCAGCTTGCCCACCGGCGACGGTTCCCGCCACGCGATCTCCTTCACCAGCCCCTTCGCCGGCTCCCCGTCCCACAGGACGTTGTGATGCGTGCCGAGGAAGTGCTTCAGGAACAGTTCCTGCCCGCGCATGCTGGTGCCGACGAGATTGCCGCGATACACCGTCAGCACCTTGAGGTGGTTCTCGGGGGCGTCCACGTCGTGGACCGCGAAGTTCAGCCTGCCCTCCCTGAACTGCCGCACCACCCAGTCCTTGACCTCGTCGTCGGTCCTGCATCCCGCCTGCACCGCCTCCTGGTAGAGCTGGAGGGGGTTCTTCCTGTCCACCTGGGGGAAGAACGGCAGCCATCCCAGCCGGATGGCGAGGGCGTTCATGTCGGCCGCGTGGTTGTAGTCCGGCAGCTTCCTGGCATCCGCGGCCCACTGGGTGTCCAGCACCATGCCGTCGTAGCGCCACTGGCCGGTGTGGAAGTACCAGAGGGAAGTGGAGTTCATCAGCCGCGGCGGTCTCGACCAGTCCAGGGCGCCGCTCAGGTTCACGAAGGCGGCGTTCAGGCGCGTGTGCTGCGTGCCGACGTAGTGGTTGAAGTTCCCGCCGTTGACCCCGTTGCAGCCGCAGAGCGCCAGCATCACCGCCTCGTTCCGGTAGTACAGGGACGCGCCGTGGTAGAAGTGCTGCAGCCCCGGGCCGGTGATGACGAGCGACTTCCCCCGTGTCCGCTCCGCGTTTTCGGCGAACTCCCGCGCCACCCGCACGGCCAGGTTCCGGCTCACGCCGGTCTGCGACTCCTGCCACGCCGGGGTGTAGGGCTTCGGGTCGTCGTAGTCGCTCGGGTAGTCGCCCCCGAGGCCCCTCGAGACCCCCGCCTGCGCCATCAGCAGGTCGAAGGCCGTGGTGACCACCAGCTCCCGGCCGTCCCTCGCGCGGACCGTCATGACCGGGACCTCGCGCAGCACCTCCTTCGCCTTCTGCCCGCGGCCCCGGGTCTTCCCCATCTCGATGCTGAAGGTCTCGGTGAAGTCGCTGAAGGCGACCACCGCCCTCCGTTCGTCACGGCCCAGCAGGGTGAGCAGCGGGTCGACACCCTCCCCGGTGACCGCGTTCTTCAGCTGGAGGTTCCAGTGACCGGTGGGCTCCTTCTCCCAGCGGAAGCCGATCGAGCCGGCAGGAAGGTGCAGGCGGCCGTCCGCGCCGGCCATGATGAGCTTCCACTCGGCGTTCTCCTCGCCGGCGTACGCCGCCAGGTCGGACGCGCGCAGGAAGCGGCCCATCTGGTACTTACCGCCGTCGGGGTCCAGCACGACCAGGAACGGGAGGTTCGTGTACCGCTTCACGTAGTCGGCGAAGTAGGGCGTCTCCCGGTCGGCGTAGAACTCCTTCAGGATGACGTGGATGCACGCCATGAAGTACGCGCCGTCGCTCCCGGGCACCACGGGCACCCAGAGGTCGGCGTACTTGGCCACGTCGGAGTAGTTGGGCGACACCACCACCACCTTCGTGCCCCGATACTTGGCCTCGGGAAGGAAGTGGCAGTCCGCCGTCCGGGTCATGTTGAGGTTGCTGCCGGCGACGATCCAGTAGGTGCCGTGGTACCAGTCGGAGCTCTCGCAGTTCTCCGTCTGGTCGCCGAACATGGAGGCGGAGACGTGAGGCAGGTCGTGGTACCACTCGTAATAGCTGCAGTAGATGCCGCCCAGCAGGTTGTTGTACCGGTGGCCGGAGATGAAGCTGGCCAGGCTCATGGCAGGGATGGGTGAGAAGGTCGCGATGTGGTCGGGCCCGTACCTCTTGATCGTGTAGATCTGTGCCCCGGCCACCAGTTCCACCGCCTGATCCCAGCTGACCCGCTTCCACCCGCCCTTCCCGCGGGCGGACTTGTACGCGCGGGCCCGCTCCTCGTCCTCCACGACGCTCGCCCAGGCCTCGACGGGGTCCTTGCCCCGCCGGCGCTCCTGCTGGTAGGCCTCCCACAGGATCCGGCGGACGTACGGGTACTTGGGGCGGAGGGGGCTGTAGGGGTACCACGACGCGGTCACGCCCCGCTGGCAGCCCCGGGGTTCGACGTTGGGCACGTCGGGGTCGATCTGCGGGTAGTCCGTCTTCTGCAACTCCCAGCAGATGAGCCCGTCCTTCACGAACACCTCCCAGCTGCACGCCATGGAGCAGTTCACGCCGTGGCCGGTCCTGACGCTGTAGTCGTACGACCACCGGCTGCGATAGAAGTCCTCCCAGGAGCGGGAGTCGCGGCTGACGTTGAACCACTTGCTCGTCACGGCCTCACCTCCACCCTCTTCCTGCCTGCGCGCAGTCCGAGCAACGTGAGCCCCGCGATGCCCAGCAGGCTCGCCACCAGGGTCGGAGCGTAGAAGGCCGGTGTGGCGACCGGGGCTCGCGCCGCGACCTGCAGGTACGCGATGGCCGCCTCGACCTCCTGCTCGCTCAGCCCCAGGTCGGGCATGCGCATGCGGAACTTCTCGCGGTTGGCCCGGGCGAGGGGATCGTCCTGCGCGTGGTGAACCGAGGGGGACTGGATGTGGACCCGCAGCCACGTCGCCTCCCGGCGCTCCGTGACCCCCTGCAGGTCGGGGCCGACCAGGACCCCCCGGCCGATGGTGTGACACGCCGTGCACCGTTGCCCGAAGACTGCCTGGCCCTGGAGGACGCGCGCCTCGTCCCGGCCCTCGGCACCCCCGCCGGAGAGAGCCAGCACCACGATCGCCACCACAAGCACGCACCCCAGGCGCTCCACGAGGTCCCCCCGGCGACGGCGTCTCGGAGCGTGCGGGCTGCTCCCGGTGGACGGCTGGATCCGGCGGGTCACGCGGCTCATCGCTCCTCCTTCCAGGCTTCCGGGGCCCGGGTGCCGGCGGCCGCCGTCGCTCCGAGCGCCCGGAGCGAACGGGAGGGCTCGGCGGCGATCTGCTCCAGGGTGATTCCTTCCAGGACCTCCCTGAGCGCGGGCCGCAGCCGGCTGTTCCACTCGCGGTGGAGGACGCACGGCCTCTGCCCGCTGCAGCGCGACGGCCAGAAGGCGCACCGCTCGAACAGGTCGTCGCCCTCGATGGCGTGCAGGATCTCGCACGCGCTGATGGAGGCGGTGGGACGCGCCAGGGAGTACCCGCGCACGGCTCCGCGGTGCGAGCGCAGGAGGCCCCGGCGGGCCAGCTTCTGGAAGATCTTGGCGAGGAACCGCTCGGGGAGGTTCCCGGCCGCCGCGATCTCCTGGAGGAGCATGACGGTGCCCTCCGGCCGGCGGGCGAGCACCCGCAGCCCCTCCAGTCCGTACTCGCTCTCGCGGCTGAGCTTCACTGGAGTCAACGGACCTTGCGAGTCCTGCGGGGACTCTCGCGCGACCGGCGGCGCGCGCTCGTCATGCGAGCTGGGTAATGTGACGGGTTCGTACTCCAGCGGGGCGGCCAGGCCGGGTCGCCGCCGAGGGCCTCTGGAGGGGGAGCGGGCTCTGCCGGCGCCCGGGGCTCAGCTCTCCACCGGCGTGTCCGGGCGGCCGCCCCATTCCGTCCAGGACCCGTCGTAGACGGGCACGTCGGGGCACCCGGCCACGTGGAGGCCGAGCGCCAGGGTGGCCGCGGTGACTCCGGAGCCGCAGGTGGTGACCACCGGCCGCGCGAGGTCGAGCCCGGCGTCCTCGAAGACGCGGCGGAGGGACGCCGCCGGAAGCAGCGAGCCGTCCGGATCGAAGAGGCGGTCGTACGGCAGGCTCAGGCTGCCCGGGATGTGACCGCCGCGCAGCCCGGGCCGGGGCTCGGGCTCGGTGCCGGCGAACCGCCCGGCGGAGCGGGCGTCCAGCACCTGCGCGCGGCGGCTTTCCAGGTTGGCCCGCATGCCGGCCAGGTCGCGGACCAGCTCCGGGCGGTAGCGCGCGGTGAAGCGGCGGGGCGTCGGCTTCGGCTCCCCGGACTCCACGGGGCGCCCCTCGGCGCGCCACCGGGGGAAGCCCCCGTCGAGGACCGCCACGCGGTCGTGTCCGAAGACGCGGAAGGTCCACCACACGCGGGCGGAGGCCACCATGTGCCTGGCGCCGTAGACCACCACGCGGTCGCCGTCGCCGATGCCCAGGTTGCCCACGGCGCGCGCGAAGGCCGCGGGGTCGGGCAGCATGTGGGGCAGCGGGCTCGCGCGGTCGGCGATCGCGTCGATGTCGAAGAACACCGCGCCGGGCACGTGCGCGGCCAGGAACTCGGCCCCCGCGTCGCGTCCCAGCGTGGGCAGGTACCAGGTGGCATCCACGACCCTGAGGTCCGGCTCTCCGAGGTGGGCGGCGAGCCAGGCGGTATCGACCAGCGCGTCCACGGTCACCGCGGCCCCGCCGGAGACGGCTCCCGCAGGAGGGCCTCGGCGGCCTCCATCAGCGTCTCGGCGAGCGTGGGGTGGGCGTGGATCGTGAGGGCGAGGTCCTCGGCGCCCAGCGCCGCTTCGACGGCCAGGGCCGCCTCGGCGACCAGCTCGCCCGCGCCCGGGCCCACGACGCCCACGCCGAGGAGGCGGCCGGAGTCCGGATCGACCACGAGCTTCGTGAGGCCGTCGGCGCGGCCGAGCGTCGCGGCCCGTCCCGACGCGCCCCACGGGAACCTGGCGACCTTCACGGGCCGTCCGGCGGCCCGGGCCTCGGCCTCCGTGAGGCCGCACCAGGCCACCTCCGGATCGGTGAAGACCACCGCCGGCACCGCGGCGTTGTCGAAGGCGGCGGCGCGCCCGGCGATCACCTCCGCGGCGACCTTGCCCTGGCGCATGGCGCGATGCGCCAGCATGGGCTCGCCCGTCACGTCGCCCACGGCCAGGATGCGGGGATCGGCGGTGCGGCAGCGGTCGTCCACGGCGATGAAGCCGCGCGCGTCGGGGCGCACCCGGGTCGTCTCGAGCCCCAGCCCCTCGCCCCGCGGCCGGCGGCCCACCGCCACCAGGACGCGGTCGAAGGTGGCCGTGGCGTCGCCCAGGGTCGCCTCGATGCCCGCCGCGGTCGCCCGGAGGCCGGCCACGCGCGTGCCCAGGCGTACCTCGGCGAAGAGCCGCTCGCACCGCCGGGCCAGGGGCTGGACCAGGTCGCGGTCGACGCCCGGCAGGAGGCCCTCGGTCATCTCCACCAGGGTCACGCGGCTGCCCAGCGCGGCGTAGACCTGCCCCAGCTCGAGACCGATGTAGCCGCCGCCCACCACCAGCAGCCGCTCGGGGACGTCGGGCAGCTCCAGGGCCGCCGTGGAGTCCACGATGCGGTCGCTGGCCGCCTCGCCCCCGGGCAGCCCGGCCGCTCGCGACCCCGTGGCGACGACGGCGTGCCGGAACCGGATCTTCTGCGGCTGGTCGCCCTCGACCCGGACGCTCGACGAGTCCTCGAACACGGCCCGGCCCGCCACCACCTCCACGCCCTTCGACTTCGCCACCGCCTCGAGGCCCCGCCCGAGCCTGCCCACCACGCGCTCGGCCTTCCACTTCCGCAGCGTGTCCAGCGACACCCGCGGCTCGCCGAAGTCCACGCCGAACTCGCGGGCCCGCTCGGCCTCGCCCAGCACGGCCGCCACGTGGAGCAGGGCCTTAGACGGGATGCAGCCCTCCCACAGGCACACGCCGCCCAGGCGTCCGGCGGCGTCCACCACGATGGTCTCCAGTCCCAGCTCGGCGCAGCGGAACGCCGCCGAGTAGCCGCCCGGCCCGCCGCCCACCACGACCACGTCGGCCTCGCGCACCAGGTCGCCCATCACCACGGCGTCACAGCTCCAGCAGCAGCCGGTCGGGGCGCTCCAGCCGGCGCACGATGGCGGCGGCGAAGCGGGCGCCGTCCGCCCCGTCGGCCACCCGGTGGTCGAAGGTGAGGGTGAGCGGCAGCATCAGGCGGGGCACGACGCGCCCCTCCCGCACCACCGGCTCCTCGGAGGCCCGCGCCACGCCCAGGATGGCGACCTCCGGGTAGTTGATGATGGGGACGGCGCCGGTCCCGCCCAGCGCGCCCAGGTTGGTGACGGTGAACGTGCCGCCCCGCAGGTCCTCGATGGTGGCCCGGCCCTCGCGCACCCGCTGGGCCAGCGCCGCCAGCTCCCGCTGCACCTGCAGCAGCGGCTTCCGGTCCACGTCGCGGATGACGGGCACGATGAGCCCGCGCTCGGTGGCCACCGCCACGCCCAGGTGGCAGTAGCGCTTGAGGATCAGCTCGCCCGCGGCCGGATCGAGGCTCGCGTTGAACTGCGGGTGCTCGCGCAGCGCCAGCGCCGCCGCCTTGAGGAGGAAGCTCGTCAGCGTGAGCGTGACGCCCTGCGCGCGCGCCGCTTCCAGGTTGCGCCGGATCAGCTCGTCCAGCTCGGTGATGTCCGCGCGGTCGAAGTGCGTGACGTGCGGGACCAGGGTGGCCGAGAGCGCCATGCGCTCGGCGATGGTGCGCCTGAGGTGCGACAGCGGCTGCCGCTCCACCGGCCCCCACTGCTCGAACCTGGGCAGGGGCGGAGGCTCGACCCCCGGGGCCGCCAGCGGCCGCGCCGCGGGGCGCTCCGCCGGAGCGGCCGGGGCCGCGGGTGCCGGG
>JBBIOF010000017.1:0-15160 GCA_037443505.1 Candidatus Rokuibacteriota bacterium | reverse complement strand
GGCCGGCATCCGCGCCGTGGTCGTGACCGGCGACTACGGGCTCACGGCCCGGGCCATCGCCCGCCGGATCGGCCTCGACGTGACCAAGGTCGTCACCGGCGACGAGGTGGAGCGCGCCGGCCCCGAGACGCTGCGCCGGCTGGTGCGCGAGCCGGGCGTGCTCTTCGCCCGCATGTCGCCCCGCCACAAGCTCGCGGTCGTCCAGGCGCTTCGCGCCCAGGGCGAGGTGGTGGCCGTCACGGGCGACGGTGTCAACGACGCGCCCGCGCTGAAGGCCGCGGACATCGGCGTGGCCATGGGGCGCCGCGGGACGGAGGCGGCGCGGGAGGCGGCGGTCATGGTGCTGACCGACGACAACTTCGCGTCCATCGTGACCGCCGTGCGCCTGGGGCGGGCCATCTACTCGAACATGGGGAAGTTCGTCACGTACATCTTCGCCTCCAACGTCCCCGAGCTGGTCCCCTTCCTGGCCTTCGTCCTCCTGGGCGTGCCGCTGCCGCTCACCGTGATGCAGATCCTGGCCGTGGACCTGGGCACCGACCTGATCCCCGCCCTCGGCCTCGGCGCCGAGCCGGCCGAGCCCGGCGTGATGGACCGCCCGCCGCGCCGCCGGAACGAGCGGCTGCTGGGGCGCCGGCGGCTCCTGCACGCCTACGCCTTCCTCGGCGTCATCGAGGCCGTGCTGTCCCTCGGAGCCTTCTTCTGGACCTACTGGGCCGCCGGCTGGCGCCCGGGGCTCCCTATGGACGCCGCCGGCGACCTCTACCGGCGGGCCACGACGATGACGCTGGCCGGGATCGTGGCCGCCCAGGTCGGCAACGTCTTCGCCTGCCGCACCGATCGCGAGTCGGTCTTCCGGGCCGGTCTCGCCGCCAACCGATTCGTGCTGGCCGGCGTCGCGGTGGAGGTCGCGCTCCTGGCGGCGCTGATCCTGGTGCCTCCCCTGCGCCATGTCTTCGGCCTGGCGCCCGTCGGCTTCGGCGAGTGGTGGGTCCTGCTCCTCTTCCCGCCGGTGGTCCTCGGCCTCGAGGAGGCGCGCAAGGCCTGGCTCCGGGCCCGCGAGCGGAGCGGGGGATCGAGGGGCGCCACGGCGGGGCCGGGGCGCCCCGAGCGTGCGGGCCGGGGGAGTGCGAGGGGGGCGTAGCCCCCTTCGCTCGAGAGGCGGGGGGCGCCCGGAGCCCCCCATCAACTTGAGGTGTGGTGGCGGCACCCCACCGGGTCGGTGGCGACCCGTCCGGCCGGCGTGGGCCCGGCCTAACCCGCCGCCGCTGCACGGCCAGCCGCCCTGGCAGGGCCGTTGCACTTCGCTGGACGATTCGGGGGGACCATGGGACGCTGGGAAGTCCTGGAGGCGGTCGCCATCGCCGACTGCGCGGTGGAGCTGTCGGGCGACGACCTGGACGACCTCTTCGCGACGGCGGCGCTGGCCCTGGCCGAGCTGATGGTGGACCCGCGCACGGTGGCCCGGAGTGTCGAGCGCCGCGTGACGCTGGCGGCACCGTCCCTGGACCTCCTCCTCTACGACTGGCTCTCGGAACTGATCTTCCTGAAGGATCGGGAGCGACTGGTGTTCCCGCGCGCCGACGTCGCCGTCCAGCCGGGATCGCCGTGTGCCCTCGAGGCACGGCTGGCCGGCGGGCCCATCGACCCGGCGCGCACCGCGCTGCGCGCGGACCCCAAGGCCGTGACGTTCCATCAGTTTGCGCTCGAGCCCCGGAACGGGGGCTGGCGGGCGCGGGTGGTGATCGACGTATGACGACGACGATGAACGCGGTACCCGTGGGAGACTGCGTCTGGGAGATCCCGCCGGACGCCAAGCCCGGGATGCTGGTCCCCGCCCGGATCTACGCCTCCGAGCGGCTTCTGGCGGCGATGGACGAGGGGGTGTTCGAGCAGGTGACCAACGTCGCCTGCCTGCCCGGGATCGTGCGGGCCGCGCTCTGCATGCCCGACGGTCACTGGGGCTACGGCTTCCCCATCGGCGGGGTCGCCGCCTTCCGGACCGACTCCGGCGTCATCTCGCCGGGCGGCATCGGGTTCGACATCAACTGCGGCATGCGCCTGCTTCGCACCACCCTCACCGAGGACGAGGTGCGCCCGCGGCTCCGCGAGCTGATCGATGCCCTGTTCGCTGCGGTGCCGTCCGGCGTGGGGGCGCGCGGCTTCGTGCGCCTCACCGAGGACCGGTTCCGCGAGGTCATGGTGGAGGGCGCGGGCTGGTGCGTCCGGCACGGCTACGGCTGGTCCGAGGACCTGGCGGCCACCGAGGGAGGCGGCTGCCTGCCGGGCGCCGACCCCGCCCACGTGAGCGCCCGCGCGGTGGCCCGCGGCGTGGATCAGCTTGGCACGCTGGGGTCGGGCAACCACTACCTGGAGATCCAGGTGGTGCCGCCCGGGGGCGTGCACGATCCGGAGGTCGCGCGCGCCTTCGGCATCACCGGGCCCGGGCAGGTGCTGGTGATGCTCCACTGCGGCTCCCGGGGCTTCGGCCACCAGGTGGGCACCGACTACCTTCGCCGCTTCGACGAGGTCATGCCGCGCTACGGCCTCAGCGTGCGCGACCGGGAGCTGGCCTGCGCGCCCTTCCGGTCGGCGGACGGGCAGGCCTACTTCGGCGCGATGACGGCCGCCGCCAACACGGCCTTCGCCAACCGCCAGGTGATCACGCACCGGGTGCGGGAGGTCATGGGGCGGGTCTTCGGCCGCGACCCGCGCGACCTGGGGCTCCAGGTCATCTACGACGTCTGCCACAACACCGCCAAGCTCGAGCGCCACGTGGTGGACGGCGAGAGCGTGGAGGTGGTGGTCCACCGCAAGGGCGCCACCCGCTCCTTCGGCCCCGGCGCCCCGGACGTGCCCGAGGCCTACCGGGCGGTGGGCCAGCCGGTGATCATCGGTGGCTCCATGGAGACCGGCTCGGCCCTCCTGGTCGGCACGGCCCGGGCCATGGCGGAGACCTTCGGCTCCACCGCCCACGGCGCCGGGAGGACGATGTCGCGCGCGAAGGCCAAGCGCCAGGTGTGGGGCGAGACCCTCATCGCGGACATGGCCGCGCGCGGCATCGTGGTCCGTGCCGCCTCCAAGGCGGGCGTGGCCGAGGAGGCCGGCTTCGCTTACAAGGACCTCACCGAGGTGGTGGACGTCGTGCACCGGGTGGACATCTCCCGCAGGGTGGCGTCCCTCACGCCCATCGGCAACATCAAGGGCTGACCCCCCCCCGGGGGGGGGGGGGGGGGGCGCGCGGCGCGCGCCGGGCGGCGCGGCCCGGCGGGGCGGGCCGGGCGGGTGGCCGGCCGCGCCCGGGCGCGCCCCCCCCCGCGGGGGCGCCCCCCCCCCGCCCCCCCACAACACCCCCCGCCCCCCCCCCCGCCCCCCCCCCGGGGGGCCCCGCCGCCCGCTCTGCCGGGTGCCGGGGACGGGAATCCGGCCCGTTTCCGCGGAGATCGGCCCGGCCCGGTTCTTGCTCTGGGCCGGAATGGAGGTCGCCATGCAGGTCGGCGAAGTCATGACCCGGGAGCCCGTGACCATCGATCCCGAGGCGCCCCTGGGGACGGCCCGGGCGGTGATGGTGGAGCGAGGGTTCCGCCACCTCCCGGTGGCCGACGGCGCCGGGCGCCTGGTCGGCATGCTCACCGACCGCGACCTGAGGGACGCGACCTTCGCCCCGGCCATCGTCGAGTACCTCGGCCCGGCGGCCCGCCGCCGGATCCGGGGCCTCGGTGAGACCCTGGAGTCGCTGCGGGTCCGCGACGTGATGACGTGGGACGTGGTCACCATCGAGCCGGAGGCTCCGGTGGCACGGGCGGCGGCGCTGATGTTCGAGGGCCGGTTCAGCAGCCTCCCGGTCGTGGACCACGGCCGGCTGGTGGGCATCATCACCGACCACGACATCCTGAGGGCGCTGGCGGAGACCCTCCCGGCGGTGCGGGGCCTGGACCCGGACACGTTCCTCTGGTAGCGGAGGATTCCGATGAGACACCCGAAGCGATCCATCCCGCGGGAGATCAGGACGCGGCGCCCCATCCACCCGGGCCGGGAGGCCGACGAGCTGGCGGCCGAGACGTGGCCGGAGTCGATGCGGGTCGCGGACCGGATGACCCGCGCCGTGGCGATGATCCACTCGGACGCACTGGTCTGGGGCGCGGCCGAGATGATGCGCACGCGCAAGATCCGCCACCTGCCGGTCGTGGACAGGGAGGGCCGGCTGGTCGGCATCGTGACCGACCGTGACCTCCGCCAGGTGATCTTCGACCCGGCCATCCAGGAGCGGGCGGGGGACCTGGCGGCGGCGCTCAAGCTCCTGCGGGTGCGCGACGTCATGACCTGGGGCGTGATCACCGTGAGGCCAGGCACGGGGATCCGGGAGGCCGCCCGCCTCATGCACGAGCAGAAGATCGGAGCCCTGCCCGTGGTGGAGGGCGACCGGGTCGTCGGCATCCTGACGGAGAGCGACGTCCTCAAGGCCTTCGAGGAGATGCTCGGGGAGGGTGTCGTGTCCAGACCGTACCGCTGGGCCTTCGCCTACAGGTGATCGGGGAAGGAGGCCGGGATGGCGCGTCGCAGGGACCTCGAGAGCCCCCGCTCCCCGAAGGCGGGCCGACCCCCGGAACAGCCGCCGGCCGCGCCCCGGGTCAGACGCCGCAGCCGCAGCGCGCAGGCTGCCGTCCGCACCGGGGCCACGCTGGCCCAGGTAGAGCGGCGGCCGCGGGCGGCTCACTGGGCGAAGCGCCCCAGGCGAAAGAAGGCGTGAGGAGAGCCCCGGGCCGACCTAGTACGTCTGCGCCATTGACACCCGTCCGCGGCGCTCCCCCTAATCCGCGCATGACCCCGCGGCCCGATGGGCAGGGCCTGGCGTGGCTGGCCCGCCTGTCCCAGATCGTGAGCGCTTCCCTGGCGCTCGACGAGGTGCTGCAGCGCGTCGCCCGCGTCGCCACCGACCTGGTCCCCGATGCCTCGGCACGCATCTGGGTTGCGGAAGGCGACCGGCTGATCCTCCGTGCCGAGGCAGGAACGAAGGGGTCGCCGGGGGCGGGCAGGAAGACGATCCTCGCCGAGGGCGAGGGGCTGACCGGAGCCGTGGCCCGCGCCCGGGCACCGATCGCGGTGGACCGTGTCCTCGACGACCCGCGCACCGTGAACCGCGAGTGGATGCGCCAGCAGGGGTTCGTGTCTTACGTCGGCCTGCCCCTGCTGGTGCGCGACCTGCTGGTGGGCGTCCTGAGCGTCCACGTGCGCCGGCTGCACCGCTTCAGCCGGGAGGAGCTGGAGCTGCTCTCCCTCTTCGGGGTCCACGCCGGGATCGCCATCAATAACGCGCGGCTCTTCGAGGAGACCCAGAAACAGCGGCAGGCGGCCGAGAGCCTCGCACGGGTGGCGCGCTCGCTGACCGAGAGCCTGGAGGTGGCGACGGTGGGGGAGCGCATCGTCGCCAGCGTCTCGACCCTCCTGGGCACGCCCTACGCGGTGCTCCCGCTCATCCGGCCCGACGGCTCCCTGGTGGCGGTGGCCTCCCACGGCCCGGCGAGGGAGCACTTCGCGCCCGGCCACGTCCTGGGCCCCGGCCAGGGGCTTGCCGGCCGGGCCGTGGCGGAGCGCCGCGTCGTCTGGTCGCCGGACGTGCTGGCCGACTCCGCCGTGGGGCTGGACCCGATCGTGAGCCGCCTGGTGCGCGAGTCGGCCGTCGTGGCCTTCGCCGTCGCCCCGCTCGTGGCGCGGGGGAAGACCATCGGGGTCCTGGCCATCGGCGACGTGGTGCGGCGCGACTTCAGCGCCGTGGAGCTGACGCTGCTCGAGACGCTCGCGGACCAGGCGGCACTCGCCCTCGAGAACGCCAGGCTCTACCAGGAGGCTCGGGAGGCCCGGGACGACCTCGCCTCCCGCGAGTCCTTCGTCCGGAACGTGATGGAGAGCCTGGCCGAGGGGCTCGTGGTGCTGGACCGGGAGGGCCGGGTGGTCGCCTGCAACCGGGCGATGGCCCGCATCTGGGGCGGGGCGGCGACCTCCGCCCAGGGCCGGACCTACCGCGAGCTGTTCGCCGACCTCGAGCGCCTGGCCGAGCCCATGGAGCGCCTCCTCGCGGGCGAGATCGAGGCGTTCGACCTGCCCGCGATCGAGCGGCGCGGCGCCGGCCAGGACTCCCTGGTGCTCCATTTCAAGGGCACGCTGCTCCGGGAGCACGGTCGGGCGGCCGGGGCCGCCCTCCTGGTCGAGGACATCACCGGCCCCGTGGGGCTCCAGCGCGCCGCCCGCCAGGCCGAGAAGATGGCGGCGCTGGGCGCGCTCTCCGCGGGAACCGCGCACGAGATCAACAACCCCATCGGGATCATCACCTCGCGGATCGAGCTGATGCTGCTGGAGGCCGAGAGCCTGGGCCTGCCGCCCCGCGTGCGCGAGGACCTGCAGGTGCTGCACCGCAACGCCCAGCGGGTGGCGCGGATCACCCAGCGCCTGCTGGCGTTCGCCCGGCCGTCCCTGGACCAGCCGGCGCCGGTGGACCTGAACCGGGTGGTGCGGGACGCCCTGGGGCTGGCCGAGACGCAGCTCCGCAAGCGGGGCATCGCCGTCCGCACGGCGCTCGACCCGGCGCTGGCGCCCATCCTGGGCGACGCCAACGCGCTGCAGCAGGTGGTGCTGAACCTGGTGGCCAACGCGCGCGAGGCGATGCCGGACGGCGGGACGCTGGAGATCAGCAGCGGGAGCGATCCGGCCCGGCCGGACCGGGTGCGCCTGGCGGTGAGCGACAGCGGCACCGGCATCGCCCCGGAGCACCTGCCGCGCATCTTCGACCCGTTCTTCACCACCAAGGACCACGGCACCGGCCTCGGCCTGTCCGTGAGCTACGGGATCGTCCGCGATCACCACGGCACCCTGGACGTGCGCTCGGAGCCCGGCCGGGGCGCCACGTTCCTCCTGACCTTCCCCGCGCTCAAGCTCGAGGACCCGCGACCGCCGGGGGCCGCCGGCTGAGCCTCGGCGCGGGGTCCCGGGGATGCCGCGCATGACATCGCCGTGCGGGAGCTTCACCTCGGGCCCGCTGGTCACCCGCGACGCGGCCCTCTTCACGGACCTCTACGAGCTGACCATGGCCGCCTCCTACCTCCGCGAGGGCATGCGGGACGAGGCCACGTTCAGCCTCTTCACCCGCACGCTGCCCCCGGACCGCGGCTTCCTGGTGGCCGCGGGCCTGGAGGACGTGCTCGCCTTCCTGGGCGGCTTCCACTTCTCGGAGGAGGCCCTGGCCTACGTGCGGGACCTGGGCTTCCCCGGGGAGTTCGTGGCGTTCCTCCGCAGCCTCCGGTTCACGGGCACGGTGCGCGCGGTGCCGGAGGGCACGGTGGTCTTCGCGGACGAGCCCATCCTCGAGGTGACCGCGCCCATCGTGGAGGCGCAGATCGTGGAGACCGCGGTCATGAACTTCTGCCACCTCCAGACCGTGCTGGCCAGCAAGGCCGTCCGCTCCGTCCTGGCCGCCCGCGGCCGGCCCGTGGTGGACTTCGGGCTCCGGCGGGCGCACGGGATCGACGCGGGCATGAAGTCGGCGCGGTGCGCCTACATCGCGGGCGCCGCCATGACCAGCAACGTGCTGGCGGGCCTGTCGTACGGCATTCGCCCGACGGGCACGATGGCCCACTCCTACGTGGAGGCGTTCCCCCGGGAGATCGACGCGTTCCGCGCCTTCGCGCGGGCGTTCCCCGCGGCCACCACGCTGCTCATCGACACGTACGACACGCTGGCGGCCGCCCGCAAGGCCGTGACCGTCGCCCGCGAGATGCAGGCGCGGGGCGAGCGCCTGGCCGCCGTGAGGCTGGACAGCGGGGATATCGTGACGCTGAGCAAGGCGGTGCGGCGGATCCTCGACGAGGCGGGGTTCGACGACGTCCGGATCTTCGTCAGCGGCGGGCTCGACGAGCACGCCGTCGAGCGGTTCCTGGCGGAGGGCGCGGCCATCGACGCCTTCGGGGTGGGCACGCGGATGAACGTGTCCGCCGACGCGCCCTACCTGGACATGGCCTACAAGATCGTGCGGTACGGCGGGCGCAACGTGCTCAAGCTTTCGGCGGGAAAGGCGACCTGGACGGGAGACAAGCAGGTGTGGCGCCTCCGCGACCGGAGCGGGCGGTTCGCCGGGGACGTCATCGCGCTCCGCGAGGAGCCCGGCCCCCCCGGGGCGGAGCCCCTGCTCGAGACCGTCATGGTCGGCGGGCGCCCCACGTCGCCCCCGCCGTCGCTGGAGGAGATCCGCCGTTACTGCGCCGAGCAGGTCGCCGCCCTGCCCGAGGGCGTGCGCCGGCTGCGGGCCCCCGACGAGTACCCCGTCGTCATGAGCGAGCGTCTGGTGGCGGTGCAGCGGGCGCTCGAGGCCGAGGTGGAGGCGGCCGAGGTGGGAGGCGCCGCCGGAGGCGGCCGTGAGTGAGGTCGGCGACCGCCTGACTCCCGCTCGCACCACCTTCGTGCTGCTCTCCTTCGAGGGCCCCGACCGGTACGCCATCGCCGGGGGACTCGGCGTGCGGGTGGCGGAGCTGACCCGGGCGCTCGCCTCCGCCGGCTACGAGACGCACCTGATCTTCGTGGGCGACCCGGCCGCCCCGGCCACCGAGACGGCGGTGGGCGGGCGGCTCACGCTCCACCGCTGGGGCCAGTGGATCAGCCGCTACTACCCGGGCGGCGTGTACCAGGGCGAGGAGGCCAAGCTCTACGACTTCGCGGAGTCCGCGCCGCCCTTCGTGGTCGAGCGCCTGGCCCGGCCCGCCATCGAGGCCGGCCGGCTGGTGGTGGTCATGGCCGAGGAATGGCACACCGCGGAGGCCCTCTGCCGCGTCTCCGACCTCCTCCACGGGGCGGGGCTCCGGTCGCGGGCCGTCCTGGTGTGGAACGCGAACCACACCATGGGCTTCCACCGGATCAACTGGGGCCGCCTGGGCTACGTGAGCGCGCTCACCACCGTGAGCCGCTACATGAAGCACCTGATGTGGCGCCACGGGGTGAACCCCCTGGTCATCCCCAACGGCATCCCGGCCCGCCTGCTGGAGCCGGCCGACCCCGCCGACGTGGCGCGCCTCGGGCGGGCGCTGGGACGGTCGCTGGTGCTCACCAAGGTCGGACGGTGGGACCCCGACAAGCGGTGGCTGATGGCGGTGGAGGCGCTCGCCGATCTCAAGGCCCGGGGCGGGGACGCCGTCCTGGTGGCGCTGGGCGGCGTGGAGCCGCACCAGGGCGAGGTGCTGCACCGCGCCCGCGAGCTGGGGCTGGCCGTGCGGGACGTCGCGCCCGCGGCGCCCACGCTGGAGGCCTGCGCGGAGGCGTTCCGCGCGGCCGCCGGCGCGGACCTGCTCAACGTGCGGTCCTTCGTGCCGCTGCCCCTGCTCCGCGTCCTCTACCGCGCCTCCGGCGCGGTCCTGGCCAACTCCGGCCACGAGCCGTTCGGGCTGGTGGCGCTGGAGGCGATGGCGTCCGGGGCGGTGGCCATCACCGGCGCCACCGGCGAGGACTACGCGGTCCACATGGAGAACGCGGTGGTCCTGGAGACGGACGACCCCGGCGAGCTCGCCTGGTACGTGCGCTACCTCGACGCCCACCCGGCGCTGGCCGCGCGCCTGGGGGCCGCCGGCGTGAGGACGGCGCGCCGCTTCGTGTGGGACCGCGTGATCCGGCTGCTGCTGGACCGGATCGAGTTCCTGGCCGGCCGGCAGGGTGTGCTGCCGGCTCCCCAGCCCCGCGCCGCGCCCGTGGAGGACCGGCCGGCGGCCATCGGCGCCTGAGCGGCCGTGGTGGTCGAGGCGGCTGATCGGGGGGCACCACGGCCGGGCCGGGGCGCCCCGAGCGTCGGGCCGGGGGAGGGGGGCGTAGCCCCCTTCGCTCGAACAGCCGGGGGGCGCCCGGAGCCCCCCATGAGATGGACCATGAACGAGGCGGCTGATCGAGGGGCGCCACGGCTGGGCCGGGGCGCCCCGAGGGTCGGGGGGCATGGGGGGCGCCCGGAGCCCCCCATGAAGTGATCCCCTGGCCCGGGACGTCGTCGTCTACGCCGTCGTGCACCAGCCGCGGCGGCTGAAGCTCCCGGCCCAGCCGATCCCGCCGGGCGCCGGGCCGGAGGACGTCGAGCGCTGCCTCTTCGACCCCGAGCTGGACCGGCGGTACTTCCGGAAGGCGGCCGCCGCCTGCTATCACCCCGCCACCGAGATGTTCGCCGAGCTGGTGGACGGGGGCCTGGCGGTGAGTCTCGGCTTCTCGCTCTCGTTCCTCCGGCAGGCCGCCGCGTGGGACCCCGCGCTCCTGGCCCGCTTCCGCGCGCTGCTGGCCCGGCCCGGCGCCGAGCTGATCGGCGTCGAGCCGTACCACAGCTTCCTTCCCCTGCTCGACCTGGAGCGGTTCGCTGAGCGCATGCGCTGGGCCGCCGGCCGGCTGGAGGCGCTGCTGGGCCGGCGGCCGGCCGTCACGGACACCACCGAGCTCTGCATGTCGCGCCCCATCTACCTGGCGCTGGAGCGCGCGGGCTTCGCCGGCGCCTTCGTGGAAGGGCGGCCGTGGGTGATGGAGTGGCGGGAGCCCACGTTCCTGTACCACGCCGGCGGCGCGCTCCGGCTCCTCGCGCGGCACCACCGGCTGAGCGACGACGTCGGCTACCGCTTCTCCGACCGGAGCTGGTCCGGCTGGCCGCTCATGGCGCCGACCTACGCCGACTGGCTGCGCGACGCGGCGGGGGACCTCGTGGTGCTCGGATGGGACTACGAGACGTTCGGCGAGCACCACGCGGCGGGCACCGGCATCTTCGACTTCATGCGGGTCCTCGTGGACGAGGCGCGCCGCCGGGGGCTCCGCTTCCTGACGGCCGGGGAGGCGCTCGCCGCCCACGCCGACCGCGCCCACGAGCTGCCGCTGCCGGCCTTCCCGGCCACCTGGGCGGGCTCGGGGGGCATGGAGTTCTTCCTGGGCAATCCCGCGCAGCAGGCGGTGTTCCAGCTCATGCTGCATGCCTACAACACGGCCCGCCTCACGGGCGATGCGCGCTTCGTGGACCTGGCGCTCTGGCTGGCGCAGTCGGACCACCTGCACCTGATCCAGTGGTTCGGGCGGTCCGGCTCGGAGGCCGAGGTCTCCGCCTACTTCACGCCGCGCGAGTGGTGGCGGCTCGGGCCCGGCGGGATCGTGTGGGAGGTCCAGCAGGTCTACAAGAACTTCATCGCCTCGCTGAACGCGCGGAGCCCCGAGCCCGGCGCGCCGCCGCCCCTGGATCCCGAGGTGGCCGCCCTGGTGGAGGTCGGTGAGGAAGGGGGGCCTCACCCAGAGGCGCGACCGCCTCACGCCAGCGCCCCTTAACCCCCCGAGTTTCCATCGCTCGGCCCTGGCAGCCCCGTTGCACGGCTCACCGTGGACGTGGATGCGCTCTGGATCGCCCTCTGGATCCTGCTCCTGGGGTCGGCGTTCCTGCCCCTGGTGCAGGCCCGGCTGCTGGGGATGGCGCGGCTCCGGTTCCTGCGCCGGCTGGAGCGCCGGCGCGGCTCGCGCGTCGTCACGCTGATCCACCGCCAGGAGCTGCGGAGCATCCTGGGCATCCCGGTGGCGCGGTACATCGACATCGACGACTCCGAGCAGGTGCTCCGCGCCATCCGCCTCACGCCGCCGGACATGCCCATCGACCTGATCCTGCACACGCCCGGCGGGCTGGTGCTCGCCACCCAGCAGATCGCCGCCGCGCTCCACGCGCATCCGGCGCGCGTCACGGTGATCATCCCCCACTACGCCATGTCGGGCGGCACCCTGCTGGCCCTGGCCGCGGACGAGATCCTGATGGACGACAACGCCGTGATGGGACCGGTGGACCCGCAGGTGGGCGGCTACCCGGCGGCCGCGCTCCTCAGGGTCACCGGCGAGAAGGACCGGAACGAGCTGGAGGACGAGACGCTGATCCTGGCCGACGTGGCCCGCACCGCCCTGACGCAGCTCCAGGACTTCATCGCCGGACTGGTGCGCGACCGCATGCCGCCCGAGCGGGCGAAGGAGCTGGTGGCGGCGCTCACGGAAGGGCGGTGGACCCACGATTATCCCATCACGGCGGCCCAGGCGCGGGAGCTCGGGCTGCACGTCCGCAACCACGTGCCGCCCGAGGTCTACGCGCTCATGGACCTCTACCCGCAGCCGCGCGTGAGCCGGGCCGCGGTGCAGTTCGTCCCGGTCCCGTACCGCCGCTCGCCGGCGCCCGTGGAGCCGGCGCGCCCGCGGTGACGGAGGAGGGAGGCCGCGCGCCCATGGCCTGCTCGCTCTGCCGCGCCGACGTCCGGGACGGGACCGGGCTCTGCCCGCACCACGTCCGCATGCGGGAGGCGAGCTGGGCCGAGGCCAACCGCATCATGTGCGACCTGATCCACAGGGGCAAGGAGCCGCGGCGGCTGCCACCCCGTGACCGCGAGGACGGCGCGTGGCTGGAGGAGTGCGCCGAGGGGAGGACGGCATGACGACGGCGATCTTCTACCGCACGGTGATGGAGGCGAGCGGCGAGATCAGCCGCGAGCAGGCCCGCCGGGGGACGGCGGCGGTCTTCCACGCGCTCCGCGACCGCCTGACGCCGGAGGAGGCCGACCAGGTGCTCGCGCAGCTCCCGATGGAGCTGAAGGAGGTGTGGCAGGCGGGCGACCGCCCCGAGCGCGCGCCCGTGAAGATGCACCGCGCGGAGTTCTACGAGCGCGTGCGGACGGAGGCCGGGCTGGCCTCGACCCAGCAGGCGCGCTGGATGACGCTGGCGGTCTTCGCCGCGCTGAAGGAGCAGCTCTCGCCGGGCGAGGCCGAGGACGTCCTGGCGCAGCTCCCGAAGGACCTCAAGGAGCTGTGGGCCGAGGCCCAGGCGCGGAGGTGACGCCGTGAACCCGCGGATCGAGGAGTTCCTCCTGGCCAGGCAGGCCCGGTACCGCATCATCGAGCACCCGGTTGCGGTGACCGCGCAGGAGCAGGCCGCCGCCACCCGCACCTCGGGCTGGTCCGTGGCCAAGGTGGTGGTCGTCAAGGAGCGGGACGGCTTCGTGATGGCCGTGCTCCCCGCCTGCTGCGTCATCGACCTGGACCGGCTCAAGGGCCTCATCGGCCACGGCGAGGTCCGGCTGGCGACCGTGGAGGAGGTCCGCGGCGTGGTGCCCGACTGCGCCCCCGGGGCGATCCCGCCCTTCGGCGACCTCTACGGCCTCCGGGCCTTCGTGGACCGGTCGCTCCTCCGCGCCCGCGAGGTGACGATGCCCGCGGGAGACCACGGCTCGGCCATCCGCATGCGCGCGGCCGAGTTCCGACGTATCGTGGGCGGCACGGTGGGGGATTTCGCCGTGGCGGAGGCGCTGGTCGCCTCCGGAGGCGTCGCGCGGCGGCGCATCGCCGGTCGGCCGGCGGGCTGAGGCGGCCCCCGCGCGGCTCGAGACGCAGGCTCCGAGGCCCGGGGCGATGCGCCCCGGCACCGGCGGCACGGCCGCCGGGGGAGGTGGACGATGGCGACGTACGTGATGCTCACCCGGCTGACGCCCGAGAGCGTGAAGACCCCTGGCGACCTGCAGAAGCTGGAGCGCGCGGTCAGCGAGCGGGTCCGGGCGGAGTGCCCGAAGGTTCGCTGGCTCGCCAGCTACGCGGTCCTCGGCCCCTGCGACTACCTCGACCTCTTCGAGGCGCCGGACGAGGAGACGGCGGCGCGCGTGGTCATGATCGTGCGCTCGTTCGGCCACGCCCACACGGAGACGTGGACCGCCGTGCCCTGGGAGCGCTTCGAGAAGCTGGTCGCCGCCTGACGCCGGGCGCGACGGAGGGAGCCCGACCGTGAAGGGACGCAGGCACGCGATCACGCACGCGGCACCCGTGTGGCCCACGCCCATGCCGGTGAGGCGGTGGATGCGGCAGCCCGTCGTCACGGTCGGGCTCGACACCCCGGTGCGGGAGGCCGTCCGGCTGATGCAGAGCCACCGGGTGCGCCACCTGCCCGTCCTCGACGCCGGCGGCCGGCTGGCCGGGATCGTCACCGACCGGGACCTGCGGCAGGTGGTCTTCGACCCGGCGGTCGAGGCGCGCCTCGGGGACGCCGCGGGCGCGCTCGAGGCCATCCCGATGCGCGAGATCATGACGTGGGGCGTCATCACGGTGCGGCCTGGCACCGACGTGCGCCAGGCCGCCCGCCTCATGCACGAGCGCAAGATCGGCGCGCTCCCGGTGGTGGAGCAGGGGCGCGTGGTGGGGATCCTCACCGAGACCGACGTGCTGGCGGCCTTCCAGCAGGCGCTGGGGCGCGACGTGACGACCGTGGAGCCGCTCCGCGCGGGGCCCGACGCCGGAGCGAACTACGACTACGGATTCCCGCCCCCGGCCGGCGGCGATCCCTGGCAGGACAGCACCGCCGGGGACTGACGAGCCGGCCGGGACGCGACCCTCAGGCCGCCGCCGAGACCTCCCCGACCGCTTCCTCCCCGAGGACGGCGGCGATCGCAGCCCGCACCTCGTCGCGGAGGCGGACGATCTCCCGCCAGCCGTCGCGGGCGGGCACGACGGGCGGCGCGATCGTTACCGTGATCGGCCCCCGGCGGGGCAGCCACGCGCCGGCGGGCAGGATCTCCCGGGTGCCTCGGATGGCCACGGGGACGACCGGGCAGCCGGCCTCCACCGCCGCCTTGAACGCGCCCAGCCGGAACGGCAGCAGCCCCGGCGCCCTGACGAACGTGCCCTCGGGGAAGAAGAACAGCGAGGTCCCCCGGCGGAGCGTCGCCGTCACCCGCTCGGCGTCCGCCACGCTCCTGGCCAGGTCGGCGCGCTCCACGGTGAGGTGGCCGACCCGCCGGATCACCCGGCCCACCACCGCGGTGCCGAGCAGCTCTCGCTTGGCCACGAAGCGGAAGTCCCCGGGGACCGCCGCCAGGAGCGCCACCACGTCCAGGTAGCTCGAGTGGTTGGCGGCGAGCACCACGCCGCCGGGGGGCAGGCGGGACAGGCCTTCCACGCGGAGCGGGCAGCCGGCCAGCGCGAGCAGCGCCCGGCACCAGCGACGGATGGCGAGGTCCAGGAGGCGCCCGCCCGGCAGGACGAGGGTGAGCACCCAGACCAGCGGCAGCGCCAGGGCGAGGACGGCGCCGACCCACGCGCTCCAGCCGAGCCGTCCGGCGCCCTCTGCCAGGCGCCGGAGGCGCAGCGCGAGCTCCGCGAG
>JBBIOF010000016.1:0-15231 GCA_037443505.1 Candidatus Rokuibacteriota bacterium | reverse complement strand
GCTCGGTGAGCCCGGCCAGCGGGTTGGCGGGGAACGTCCGCTCGACAAGCGCGCGGGCGAAGAGCAGGCCGGGCCGCGCGCGGGGCGGCTCGAAGCCCTCGCCCAGCGCGAGTCTCACCAGCGCCTCGGGCAGGTTGGCGCCGGCCTCGGCCGCCAGGGCGATCCAGGACGGGAACCGCGGGTTGATCTCGAAGCAGTACATGGCGCCGTCGGCGGCGATGAACTCCGCCTCGATCGCCCCGTCCCACGCCAGCGTCCGGACCAGGCGCCGCAGGTGCTCGACGAAGCGCGGCTCCTCCACGGTCACGCCGGCCCAGGCGGTCCCCTTGTTGGTGACCGCCAGCTTCTTCATGACCGCCGCTGCCACCAGCTCCCCACGGCGCGCCACGCCGGCCACGTCGTACTCCTCGCCGGCGATCAGGGGCTGCGCGAGCAGGGGGTAGCCCCACTGCGTCGCCAGCTCCTGCGCCGCCACGCGGAAGTCCTCCGCCGTGTGGACGACCACGGAGTCCACCAGGGCGCCCTTGAGCATCTGCGGGTACCGGCACCGCGTCGATGCGCGGGCCGCCGCCTCGGCCGAGGGGAGGACCACCGTGTCGGGGACGCCGATGCCCGCCCGGCGCCCGAGCGCGGGCAACCGGCGCTTCTCGCGCGCCCGCAGCGCTGCCGCCGAGGGAAGGAACGTCCGGATGCCCAGGCGGCGGAGCTCGTGCCGCAGGCCGACCCAGTGGGCCTGCTCGGCGTCCACGGTGGGCACGACCACGTCGATCGGATGACGGGCCAGGAGGGCGCGCATCCGGGCGAGGAGAGCCGCCGGTCCGGCCCCGGGATAGGGAATCAGCGCGTGGGCGTCGATGAGCCCCTCGGCGAAGGCCCCGGTTCCCAGCCGGTCCCACGCCAGCGCCACGATGCGCCAGGACGGGTCGGCGCGCCGGAGGGCACGGGTCACCGCCAGCCCGGGGTGCGGGTTGTCCGTGGCGTAGAAGCCGGTGACGCCGATCCAGGTCTCACCCATGGAGAAGAGGCAGCCGGGTCGTCCCGTCCGTCGTGGCCGACTCCACCTGGGCTCGCGTCAGGCCGCGCGAGCCGCCGAGGTCGGCGCCGGTGAGGTCGGCCCCGGCGAGGTCCGCCCCGTGGAAGTTGACGTGCCGCATGAGCGCGGCCCGGAGGTCGGCCCGCTCCAGCCGGGCGCGCCCCGGGTTCGCCCCGTCCCGGCTGGCTCCGGCGAGTTGGGCCCCCGTGAGGTCGGCGCGCTGCCGGTTGGCACCCGTCAGCGCGGTGGCCAGCGCCTCACGCATCGGGCGCCTCCACCGGCTCGGCCAGCCCCTCCTCGAGGAGGTGGGCCACGAACTTCCCCAGTTCCCGGCCGGCGGTGGCCGCGTCCACGTCGAACGCCTCGACGAGCGCGGCGACGAGGGCAGCCACCGGGAGCTCTTCCTGGATGCGGGCGGCGGCGAAGGCCCCGGTGGCGTTCAGGGAGTAGACGCGCCCGCTGCGCTGGTCGAAGAGGAAGCCCCGGTCCGGGCCGAAGCGCGGCCGGACGGACCCCGTGAAGCGGACGCGGGCCGGCAGGCGGCCGGGGTCGGTCACGGCCGCTTCCCCAGGGTCCGGAGGCCCACGACGGCGTCCGGGTATCCGGGCTGGGCGGCGAGGCTGCGCCGGAAGGCGCGCTCGGCCTCCGTCCGGTCGCCGCTCTTGGTGAGTGTCCAGCCCAGGCCACTCCAGGCGTCCGCCCAGTCGGGATGCCGAGCGGTCACCTCGCGGAAGAGCTCGAGGGCCCGCGGGAGGTCGCCCGCGTGGTAGTGGCTCCACGCGAGGGTGGACACGGCGTCGCTGACGATGGGATGCAGGCCCGGCGCGCCCGGGATCTCGACCTGCTCGCGCACCGGCGGCAGCGCCGGGCCGCTGGCGACGGCGCGCTCCAGCACGGGGATGGCGTCGCGGTAGCGCTTGAGCGCGTAGAGGGTGTAGCCGAGCCCGCGCTGGCCGTCGGCGTCCCCGGGGTGGCGCGCCAGCAGGGCGCGGAACTCCGCCTCGGCCAGCGCAAAGGCCCGCTGGTGGTAGAGGGCCCAGCCGAGCTCGCGCCAGAGGTCGATCCACTCCGGCCGCCTGGCCAGGAGCTTTCGCAGACTGGCCTCCGGGTCAGCGCTCGCCACGTAGGCGGCCGACTTGCCGATGGCCGCCCGGAACCCGGCCCTGGCTTCGTCACGCCGGCCCTGGCGCTCGGCGATCCACGCCAGGCCGGCCAGCGGGTCTGCCCAGGTGGGCTCGCGGCGGGCGACCTCCTGGAAGACTCGGGAGGCCCCGGCGTCGTCGCCCTTGTAGTAGAGCGCCCATCCCAGCGCCGAGCGCGAGAGCGTGTCGTCTTCGTTGTCGCGGAGGACCTGCTGGAACCGCTCGATGGCCCGGTTCCAGTCGCCCCGCTGGTAGGCCACGAAGCCGAGGCCGCGGCGGGCGTCTGCGTCAGCGGGCGCGCGCTCGAGGGCCGCCCGGAAGTTCGCCTCCGCCCGCACCGCGTCGCGCCGGGCCAGGTAGACCCACCCGAGACCGTCGTGGGCGTTGTGGTAGCCGGGCTGGAGCCTGAGGGCCTCGCCGAACGCGGCGAGGCTGCGGTCCAGGTCGCCGGTCCGGTAGGCGACCCAGCCCAGTCCCTCGTGCGCGTAGTAGGCGTTGGGTTCGCGGGGGCCCAGGGCGAGGCCGCGCTCGAACTCCGCTTTCGCACGGGCGAGGTCTCCCAGCTTCAGGTAGCTCCAGCCGAGGAGAATCCTGAGACGAGCGGAGTCCGCCCCGCGGCGGAGGCTGTCCTCGAGCTGTGAGGCCGCCGCCCGGTAGTCGCCGCGCGAGAAGGCCTCCGCGGCGCGGTCGAAGTCGGCCCGGGCGACCATCGCCGCGCAGCCGACGCCCAGGACCACCAGACCGAGGACCACAGCCGGCGGAAGCCGAAGGCGTGACATGTCGCTGCCCACCCCCATGACCCGTCCAGGCGGACGGTGGTGATCCGAGCAGCAGGGAGCGTGCCAGACCTCGTCCGGCCGGCCCCACGCCGCCCGCTGACGAGGTAACGCCTGGACCCGCATGCCGGCTCCAGGGGGGTGCCGCAGCCCCCGGACCCGGAGGTCCTGCCTTTTCGACACGTTCCGGGACGCGCGGCGTGTCCCCCGCCGCCGCCGCTCCGTGCTCGGGCCCGCGCGTACCCCTCGGCCGGCAGGGGCAAATCCCCGGCCGCGGGCATTTGCCCGCGCGGCGCCGATGGCCGATGATATGGGCGGTGTCTGGGGGGACGTCCCTCGTCCGCACGTTCGCGCTGCTGAGCCTCGTCACCATCGCGCTCATCACCGCCGTGCAGGTGGGCGTGCAGTGGGTCCTGCTGCGCAACGAACTGCTCGACTGGGAGCGCGCCGCGACGGCCGAGTCGGTCCGCGCCGAGGCGGCCGCCGCGCTCGCCCCGGAGGACTTCGTGCGGTGGGACACCCCCGAGGCGCAGGCGCGCTTCGAGCGGTTCTTCCGCCGCGCCCTGTCGAACCCGGAGGTCCTCCGGATCAAGGTCTACGGGGCCGACATGCGGGTCGTGTGGTCCGACGAGCGCCGGCTGCTGGGCGTCCGGTTCGACGGCAACGCGCGCCTGAGGCGCGCGCTGGCCGGGGAGACGGTGGCGCACCTCGAGCGCGCGCAGAAGCCCGAGAACCTCTACGAGCGCGGCTTCGCCAGCACGGTGGAGCTGTACGTGCCGGTCTCGTTCCACGGCGGCTCCGTGCCCGGGACCGCGCGCGTGGCCGGGGTGGTGGAGATCTACAAGGACCCGGGCCGCATGTTCTCCAACATCGCGCGCGACCGGCTGACCATCGTCGCCGCCTCGCTGGGCGGCGCCCTGGCCCTCTACGGGGCCCTGTTCTGGATCGTGCGCCGCGCCGCGCGGCAGATGGAGACGCAGCAGCGGGACCTGACCTGCCAGGCCGCGGCGCTCCAGGCCGCCAACGCCGAGCTGGTGGCGACCCAGAAGCAGCTCAGGCTGTCGGAGCGCCTGGCCGCCATCGGGGAGGTGAGCGCTGCGGTGGCCCACGGCATCCGCAACCCGCTGGCCGCCATCCGGGCCTCTGCCCAGGTCGCGCTCGACGCGCTCGACGACCGCCCCCGCGTCGAGCGCTACCTGCGGGCCATCACCGACGAGGTGGACCGGCTGGGAGGCTGGCTCCGGTCCCTCCTGGAAAGCGTCCGGCCGTTCGAGCTGCACCCGGCTCCGGTGGACCTCAACCACGTCCTGCGGGACCTCCTGGCCCTGCTGGAGCGCCGCCTGGCTGCCGCGGGCATCGCGGCCGAGCCGCGCCTGGCGGCCGACCTGCCGCGGCTCACTGCGGACGAGGTGCAGCTGCAGCAGGCGCTGCTCGGCGTGCTGGAGAATGCCATCGAGGCGATGCCCGGCGGGGGCAGCCTGGCGGTCACCACCGAGAGCTGCGACACGGACGGCCGCGCGGGGGTGCGCGTCACCATCCGCGACAGCGGCGACGGGATCGCTCCCGACCGGCTGGCCCGCGTGTTCGAGCCGCTCTTCACCACCAAGAACCGTGGCACCGGCCTCGGGCTCGCCATCGCCCGCAAGGTGGTGGAGCGCCACGGCGGGCACATCGCCATCGACAGCCGGCCGGGCGTGGGCACCGCGGTGAGCCTCGCCCTGCCCGTCGGCGGGCCGGGGCAGGACGCGTGATCCCGTCGGTCCTGATCGTCGAAGACGAGAGCGTCCTGGCCGGCGCCATGCGCGACTACCTGTCCCGGCACGGCTTCGAGCCGGCGGTCGCCGCCTCGGGCGAGGAGGCGCTCCAGGCGCTCCGCCAGGCCGAGGCGGACCTGGTGATCCTGGACTACCGGCTGCCGCGCATGGACGGCCTGGAGGTGCTCCGCGAGGTGCGCCAGCTGGCCCCGGGCGCCGCGGTGATCATGCTCACCGCCCACGGCAGCGTCAGGACCGCCGTGGAGGCGATGCGGGCCGGGGCGTTCGACTACCTCACGAAGCCCGTGGACCTGGAGGAGCTCGCGCTGGTCCTCGCCAGGGCGTGGAGCCACACGCGGATGGAGCGCGAGCTGCGCTTCTGGCAGGACGCGCGGCGGCGGGGCGCGGCGGGCGAGCGGATCGTGGGCGAGTCCGAGGCCACGCGGCAGCTCCGCACCCAGGTGGAACGGCTGGCGGCGCTGGACGCGGGTGGCGAAGGCGCACCGCCCATCCTGCTCACGGGAGAGACGGGCACCGGCAAGGGCCTGGTGGCGCGGACCATCCACGACCTGGGGCCGCGCGCGGAGCGCCCGTTCGTGGAGGTGAACTGCGGAGCGATCCCGGCGGCGCTCCTCGAGTCGGAGATGTTCGGATACGAGCGCGGCGCGTTCACCGACGCGCGGGCGGCCAAGCCCGGTCTGTTCGAGGCCGCCGACGGCGGCACGCTGTTCCTCGACGAGATCGGGGCCATGCCCCTCGAGCTGCAGGTGAAGCTCCTCAAGGTCATCGAGGACCGGGCGGTCCGGCGCCTGGGCGGGCTCCGGCCCAGGATCGTGGACGTGCGGGTCGTGGCGGCCACCAACAGCGACCTGGAGCGTGCGGCCCGGGAGGGCACGTTCCGGCCGGACCTGCTCTACCGGCTCACGGTCCTCACCCGCGCGCGGCCCCCCCGGCGCGCGCGCCCTCCCGCCGCCCGCCCCCGGGCCCGGCACTTCCTGGCCGCCGGCGGGCGCCGCAACGGGCGCCCGCGGCGCCTCAGCGGCGACGCCGAACGCCGGCTCCGCGAGTACCCCTGGCCCGGCAACGTCCGCGAGCTGGCCAACGTGATCGAGCGGGCGGTGCTCCTCGCCGAGCGCGACGAGATCCGCGCCGACGACCTGGGCCTGGTCCCTGCGGCCCGTCCGGCGGCGCCGGTGGAGGTCTCCGCGGGGGGCGTCGCGGTGGACTTCTCCCGCGGCGGCATCAGCCTGGCGGGGCTCGAGCGAAGCCTGATCGCGGAGGCCCTGCGAGCGGCCGGCGGCAGCCGGCGCCGCGCGGCCGAGCTGCTGGACATCTCGCTGGAGACGCTGCGCTACAGGATGGAGAAGTACGGGCTGGCCGGCGGCGCCGAGCGCGACACCCGCTGAGGCCGGGAGGCCCTCCGGCGCTCAGCGGCGCGACCAGTGCCCGGGCACCCAGACCCACCGGAAGCCGTCCCACGCCCAGTGGTCCGGCACGAACACGACCCCCGGCGCCACGAACCCGTCGTGGACGCGGAACCGCCGGACGCCCGGGCCCACGAAGACCTTGCCCGGGGCCACCACCTTCGGTGGGACCACCACGATGACCGACGGCCCGAAGCCGTGGTGAAAGCCGGGCCTGAAGAACCCGTGAGGCTTGAAGAAGCCGTGCCCGGAATGCCCCCAGCGGCTCCACGGGTCCACCGGGCGCGGGAAGACGCCGGCGCCGGGATGCACGGGCGAGGCGGCGGCGACGGGGACCGGGGCCAGGGCCACGGCCAGGAGCAGGGCGAGCGCGCTGACGTGTTTCATGGCTCCCCCCTGTGGATGAGCGGAGTGTACCCCCGCCCTGCCCGGCGAGCACGCGCTTACATTTGTGCGCCGGCTGGCCTAGAATGTGGCCCCGTCCGCCGCAACCCCACACCGGGAGGTCGCCATGGACGACATGGCCGTCGGCGCAGAGACCCACCACTTGCGCGGTGCGGACGCCGTCCCGGAGCCCTCGGAGATGGCCGAGGCCCCCCGCAGGCTGCTCACCCTCGACCCGTAGCGCGGCGGACCGCCGGGAGGACGTGGTGGGACTCATCGACGTGCACAACCACATCCTGTCCCGGGCGTGGGTCGACGCGCTGGCCGCCCACGGCGGGCATCGCTACCAGATCGGCCGTGACCCCGAAGGCCGTACCGTCGTGCTGCGCCGGGGCGCCCGCTTCCTCGGACTCACGGAGCCGATGTTCGACCCCGCGCTGCGCCTGGAGGCCATGGACCGGGTGGGCGTGGAGGTCGAGCTGCTCTCCTACACCTGCCCCAACTGCTACTGGGCGCCCGAAGCGGTCGCCGCCGACCTCGCCCGCGCCATGAACGACCACCTGGCCGAGGTGTGCGCCCGCTGGCCCCGCCGGTTCCGCGGGCTGGCGAGCCTGCCCCTGCAGAGCCCCGACCTGGCGCTGAAGGAGCTGGGACGCGCCGTCGACCAGCTGGGCATGGTGGGGCTGATCATCCTGGCCAACGTGGAGGAAACGCCGCTCGACGACCCCCGCTTCGAGCCCCTGTGGGCGGAGCTGAACCGCCGCCGGCTGCCCGTGCTGCTCCACCCGACCGTGCCGCCCGGGGTGGAGGCGCTGGCGATGGACGCGTACGACCTGGTCCCCGCGCTGGGCTTCGTGTTCGACACGACGCTGGCGGTGACCCGGATGATCCTCGCCGGCGTCTTCGAGCGCCACCCCGACTGGCCGCTGATCGTGGGGCACGCCGGGGCCACCCTGCCATACCTGGCCGGGCGGCTGGACATCTGCCACCGCGCCATGCCCCGCGCCCGGCAGCGGATCAGCCGGCCGCCGTCGGAATACCTGGCGCGCCTCTACTACGACACGGTCACGTACACCACCGAGGCGCTCTACCTCTGCTACACCCTGGCCGGCGCGGACCGGTTGCTGTACGGCAGCGACTACCCGCACGTCATCGGCGACATGCAGGGCTGCGCGGACCGCATCACGGCCCTGCCTGTCCCGGAGGCCGACAGGGAGCTGATCCGGGCGGGCAACGCCCGGCGGCTCTTCAACCTGCGCTGAAGGAGGTCACGGGATGCTCCCCCGCGCGCTCGGCTCGCTCCTGGTCGCGTCCCTCGCGATGGCCGTCACGTCGCTCGCGTCGCCGGCCGCCGCCCAGAAGGCGGCGGCGGTGGGTACCAACCCGCCCGGGACCGTGTTCTACGCCGTGGGCAGCGGCCTGGCCAAGGTGGTGAGCGAGGCCGGCACGGTGCGGATGGCGGTCCAGCCCTATTCCGGCTCCAGCACCTTCCTGCCCGTCCTCGACTCGGGCGAGCTGGAGTTCGGCGTCGTCAACGCCGTCGACATGGCGCTGACCTACCGCGGCCCCGGCTTCAAGATCGGCGGACGCAACCCGTTCCCCCACGCGCCGAACGTGCGGCTGGTGATGCGCGGCTCGCCGCTCCTGGTGGGGCTCCTGGTCCGCAAGGACTCGCCCATCAAGAGCGTGCACGACGTCAAGGGCCGGCGGATGACGGGCGAGTACCCCGCGCACCTGGCCGTGTGGTTCAACATGCTCGGCCACCTGGCCAGCGCGGGCCTGACGTGGGACGACGTGCGGGTGGTGCCGGTGCCGGCGGTCAACGACGGCGTGGACGCGCTGGTTCAGGGGCGGGCCGACGTGACGGAGTTCGCGCTGAACGGCGCCAAGGTCAGGGAGGCCGACGCGGCCGTGGGTGTCCGGCACGTTTCCATCGACTGCTCGCCCGAGGGGGAGAAGCGCCTGCGCGCCGCCGTGCCCGGCTACTACCCGCGGTGGGTGAAGAAGGGGACGGCGGTGGCGGTGGTCGAGGACACGTGCGTCATCGCCTACGACCTCTACCTGGCCGCCGGCAAGAACACGGCGGATGCCCTGGTGGAGGGCGTCCTGCGGGCGCTGTGGGAGGGCACCGGGAAGCTGCCGCCCATCCACCCGGTCTTCAAGGAGTGGACCAGGGAGCGGGCGGCGAGCGCTGACGTCACCATCCCCTACCACCCGGCCGCGGTGCGCTTCTACCGCGAGCGCGGCGTCTGGAAGCCGGAGATGGACCGGGCCCAGCAGCAGCTCCTCTCGCTGAACCCCTGATGGCTCCCCAGGCTCGGGCGCCCGCCTCGGGAGCGGCCCGCTAGCGTGGCGGGGAGCAAGTTCCGGTCGCTGTCCGGGGCCGCCGGGGCGGTGGAGCGCGCGCTGCTGGGCACGCTCACGCTGGCCGGTGCCCTCTGGGCGCTCGAGGTCCACCACGTCCTGCCGTGGGCCTTCTTCAAGGAGCAGTACCTGGGCCTGTTCCTGGCCCTCGCGCTGGGCGCCGTGTTCGTCGCGGTGAGGGCCCACGGCGCGGCCCCGGCCGACCGCGTACCCTGGTACGACTGGATCCTGGCGGCGGCCGGCGCCGCCGTGGGCGCCTACGTGGCGGTCCTCTACCCCACCATCGCCTACCAGCTCGGAGTGCTCACGTGGGACAAGGTCGGCCTGGGTGCGCTGGCCGTCCTGGTGGTGCTGGAGGCCACGCGGCGGCTGGTGGGCTGGGTGATGGTGGTCCTGGGCGGGGTCTTCATCCTCTACGCGAAGTTCGCCTACCTGGCCCCGGGCCTGCTCTCCGGCAAGGGCTCGAGCTGGGAGCGGATCGCGGTCTACCTCTACCTGGACGGCAACAGCCTTCTCGGGCTGCCGCTCTCCGTCACGGCGGGGATGGTGGTCGCCTTCATCCTCTTCGGCCAGCTCCTCTACGCGGTCGGCGGCGACCGGTTCCTCACCGACCTCGCGCTGGCGGTCATGGGCCGCTATCGGGGGGGCCCGGCCAAGGTGTCGGTGGTGGGCTCGTGCCTGTTCGGGACCGTCTCGGGGAGCGCGGTGTCGAACGTGGTGGTGGACGGCCCCATCACCATCCCCATGATGAAGCGGACCGGCTACCGGCCGCACGTGGCGGCCGCCATCGAGGCCGTGGCCTCCACCGGGGGCCAGATCATGCCGCCGGTCATGGGCGTGGCGGCCTTCCTGATCGCCGAGTTCCTGTCCCTGCCGTACTCGGAGGTCGCCCTGGCGGCGGTGATCCCCGCCTTCCTCTACTACCTGGCCCTCTTCGTCCAGGTGGACCTGGAGGCCGCCAGGCACGGGCTCCACGGGCTGCCCGCCGAGCAGCTGCCGCGGTTGCGGGCAGTCGTGCGCCGCGGGTGGGGCTTCCTGGTCCCGCTGGCCGTCCTGCTCTACACGCTCATGATCGCCCTGTGGGAGGCCGGGCGCGCCGGCATGGCGGCGGTGATCGCGACCGTCGTCGTCGGCCTGCTCCAGCGGCGGGACCGGCTCACCCCGGCGCGGATCGCCGCCGCCTTCGTCCAGACGGGCCGCGTGCTGCTCGACATCGTGGCCATCACCGCCGTGGCCGGGTTCGTCATCGGGGGGCTCCAGCTCTCGGGCCTCGGGTTCAAGCTCTCCGTGCTGCTCGTGGACGTGGCGGGGGGCAGCTCGCTGGCCCTCCTGGTGCTGGCGGCGGCCGTCTGCATCGTGCTGGGCATGGGGATGCCGACGTCGATCATCTACGTCATGCTGGCGGTCCTGGTGGGGCCGGCCCTGGTCCGCCTCGGGGTCTCGCCGCTGGGCGCCCACCTGTTCCTCTTCTACTTCGGCATGCTCTCGATGATCACGCCGCCGGTCTGCCTGGCCACCTACGCCGCCGCGTCCATCGGCGGCGCCGACTTCATGCGCACGGGCTGGACCGGCATGCGCCTGGGGATCGTGGCGTACGTCGTGCCCTTCGTCTTCGCCTACCACCCGGCGCTGCTCATGAAGGGCGCGCCGCTCGACGTGGCGCTGGCCGCCGCCACCGCGGCCGTCGGCGTCGTGCTCCTCGGCATCGGCTGCGCCGGGCACCTGTTCCGGCCGCTCGGGTGGGCGCGGCGCGGCTGGGCGGCCCTGGCCGGCCTGCTGCTGATCCCGCCGCCGTCCAGTGGTCTCTGGCTCGCCGCCAACGTGGTCGGGCTCGCGCTCGGGCTCCTGCTGGTGGTGGCGGAGTGGCTGGGCTCCGCGGCCGCGCGTGCCGGGCGCGTGCCGGCGCCCTCCAAGTCGGCGTGAGGGGCCCGCATCACCCACCACTGGGGGCCATGATCCCCTCCTGCGAGGGCCGCATCGGGGGATGCTGAAGCTGCGCGTTCGCTGAGGCGGCCGCAGCCGGCGGCGCGCTACGCCTTCTCCACGATGTAGAGGTGCGGCAGCATGTCCACGTAGATGTTGCCCTCCACCGCGTACTCGCCCTGCCGGTTCTTCTGGAGTCCGCGGACCCAGGGCTTGAGGGCGGCGTAGCGCACCACCCACGCCACCGGGATGTAGCCCACGTCGGTCTGGAGGATCTCCTCGGCGCGCCGGTAGTGCTCCAGGCGCCTCTTCGGGTCCCGCGTGTCGCGCCCCAGCTCCACCTCCCGGTCGAAGGCGTCGTTGGTCCAGGCCTGGCGCCTGCCGGTGGTCTTCTTGCCGTAGAACGTGTCGAAGTACTCGTTGTGCGGGTCCGGGTAGTCCATGAACCACCGGATCCACACGAGCTGGAACTCCTGCTTCCACAGCCGCTCCCGGAAGACGCGCGGCTCCAGCACCTCGAGCTCGGTCCTCAGGTTCAGGTGCTGGAGCAGGACGGCCTGGACGGCCTCGGCCAGGGGCCGGGCGCCGCGGGCCTCGTCGCGCATGGACAGGGTGACCTTCGGCCAGTTGCGCCCGCCCCTCCAGGGGGTGCCCTCCAGCTGGGCCATGGCCAGGCGGGGGTCGAAGCGCTGGATGGCCTTGATGGCCGGGTCGTCGATGGCGCCCGGGAAGCCGGGCGGGATCATGGAGTGGGCCGGGATGGCGAAGCCCTGGGCGACCTTGACGACGTTCTCGCGGTCGATGGCATGGGCCAGGGCCCGGCGCACCTTCAGGCTGTCGAAGGGCGGCCGGGTGACCTGCGGGATCAGGTACCAGGTGCCCGGGAACGGGTACCGGAAGACCTCGCGCGAGGTCTTCGGGCTCGACCGGAGCCGGCGCAGGTCGCCGGGCAGGAGTGACGTCATGTCGATCTCGTTGTTCTCGTAGGGCAGCGCCCCCGCCTGCATGGGGATGATGGGGATGACGACCTTCTCCAGGATGACGCCGCCGGCGCCGAAGAAGTGCGGGTTCTTCCGCAGCACCATCACCTTGCCGTGCTCCCAGCGCTCCAGCACGAAGGGGCCGTTGCAGACGATGTTGCCCGGCTCCGTCCACCGGTCGCCGTGCCTCTCCACCGAGGGCCGGTGGGCCGGCAGGGCGGCCAGGAAGGCGGTGAGGATGGGGAAGTAGGCGCGCGGGCCCTCCAGCGTCACCTCGAGCGTCCAGTCGCCGCGGGCGCGCACCCCCACCTGGCCGGGATCGGTCACCTGCTTCTTGTTGAACGCCTCGGCGTTCTTGATGTCGTAGAGGAACGCGGCGTACGGGGCGGCGGTGGCCGGGTCGAGCTGGCGCTTCCACGACCACTCGAAGTCGCGCGCGGTGCAGGGGGTGCCGTCCGACCACCGGGAGTCCCTGCGCAGGGTGAAGACCCACTGCGAGCCGTCCCGGTTGGGCGTCACCCGCGTGGCCACGTAGGGCACCGCCTCGTGGTCGGCGTCGAACTTCATGAGCCCCGCGAACAGCGCCGGCACCCCGTCGCAGTACATGTCCTTGTTGAAGTCGTGGCTGGACGGGGCCTGCTGCCACCAGCCCCCGCCGCCGTAGCGGAAGGTCTGCTCCCGGGCGAGGCGCTCCCCGGGGGCGAGGCGCGGGGCGGCGGCGACGGTGGGGACGCGGGAGCCCACGGTCCGCATGGCCGCCAGGCCGGCCACGACCGCGAGGAACTCGCGCCGGCCGAGGCCCACGGCCTCGAGGCGTCGCGCGAGCAGGTCGAGCTGCCGGCCGGAGACGCGGGGGCGTGTCATCGGCTGGGGCCCACGACCGCTATTGTAGCCTGGGGTCCAGCGCGTCGCGCACGCCGTCGCCCAGGAAGGTGAACGCGAGCATCGTGACGGCGATGGCCAGGGCGGGGAACACGCAGAGGTGCCACGCCGAGAGCAGGAACGGCTGTCCCTCGCCCACCATCTGGCCCCACGAGGGCGTCGGCGGGTTGATCCCGACCCCGATGAAGGACAGGGCCGCCTCCGTGAAGATCGCCTCCGGGATGCCCAGCGTGACGGACACGACGACCGGGGTGAGCGCGTTGGGCATGACGTGGCGCCCCAGGGTCCGGCCGAACCCGGCGCCGAGGGCCCGGGCGGCCTCCAGGAACTCGGTCTCCTTGAGCGCCAGCACCTGGGCCCGGGTCTGGCGGGCGATACCCACCCAGCCGGTGAGCCCGATGGCGATGAAGATGTTGGCGAGGCCGGCCCCCAGCATCGACATCACGAGGATGACGAAGAGCAGGCGGGGGAACGCGTACATCACGTCCACGAAGCGGGTGAGGAGCAGGTCCAGGCGGCCGCCCACGAAGCCCGACAGCGCGCCGATGGGGACGCCGATGAGGACCACGATCACCTGCGCGCCCAGGCCCACCAGCATGGAGACCCGCGCGCCGTAGATGATGCGCGAGAGCAGGTCCCGGCCGAGCTGGTCGGTCCCCAGCGGGTAGTCGCGGGACGGGCCCTCCGCCACGCGCCCGAAGTCGGTCCGCGTGTACGGGTAGGGCGCCAGCACCTCCGCGAACACGGCGAGCAGGCAGAGCAGGACCACGACCACCCCGCCCGCCACGGCCAGCCGGTTGCGCCGGAGCCGCCGCGCCGCGTCCCGCCAGAGCCCGCCCCGCGCGGTGCCCGCCCGAGGCGCGAGGTCTCGGCGGTCGAGCGCCGCCTCCCCTCGCGGGGAGGCCGGGAGGCGGAGCGCGCCGCCGGGCCTAGTACCGGATCCGCGGGTCGAGGACGCCATAGAGGAGGTCCACCACCAGGTTCATCACGGCGAGGAAGGCCCCGTAGGTCAGCACGACGGCCATGATCATGGGGTAGTCGCGCCCGGTCATGGACTCGACGAAGAAGCGGCCCATGCCGGGCACGCGGAACACCGCCTCGACGAAGAAGGAGCCGGTGCCGATGGCCGCGAACATGGGCCCGAGCAGCGTGACGACCGGGATCAGCGCGTTCTTGAGGGCGTGCTTGAGGATCACCGGCCCCTCGGCGAGCCCCTTGGCCCGGGCCGTGAGGGTGTAGTCCGCCCGGATCACCTCGAGCATGCTGGCCCGCGTGAAGCGCGCCACGATCCCCATGGGGCCCAGCGCCAGGGTGAGGGCGGGCAGCACCCAGGTCCGGGGCGAGTCCCAGCCGCCGGTGGGGAACAGGGGCACGGCGAAGGCGAACACCACGATCAGGAACACGCCCAGGACGAAGTTGGGGACGGCCACGCCCGCGGTGGCCACCGTCACCGAGACGTAGTCCCACAGCCGGTTCTGGTGGACGGCGGCCAGGATGCCCAGGGTGAGCCCGCCCGCCACCGCCACCACGAACGCCAGGCTGCCCAGGAGCAGCGAGACGGGGAGCGCGGTGGCGAGGATCTCCCGCACCGTGCGCGTCCGGTACACGAAGGACCGGCCGAAGTCGCCCCGCACGGCCCGGGCCACGAAGATGGCGAACTGCTCGTGCAGCGGGCGGTCGAGGCCGTAGGCGGCGGCCAGGCTGCGCTGGGCCTCCGGCGACAGCGGATTGGCCCCCTCGGCCACGGGGTCGAGAGGGCTGCCGGGCGTCGCGTGCATGACCGCGAAGGTCACCAGCGCCATGGCCAGCAGCGTCGGGACCAGCCAGAGGATCCTGCGGAGCGCGTACGTCAGCACGCGGTATAGTATGCGGCACCCGGGCGTCCGGACCGCTGCGGTTCCTCGTCCCCCGCACGGAGCGAGGCATGCGGAAGAGAGCGTCGGTGGAGAGCGTGGCGGAGGCGTGGCTGGAGCTGCTCGCCTCGCGCCGCATCGAGTACGTCCTGGGCAACGCCGGGACCGACTTCGCGCCCCTGATCGAGGCCTGGGCCCGGCGCGAGGCCCAGGGGCAGATCCTGCCCCGCCCCCTCACCGTGCCCCACGAGATCCCCGCCGTGGCCATGGCCCACGGCTACGCCATGGTGACGGGCCGGCCCCTGGCGGTGATGGTCCACGTCATCGTGGGCGCCGCCAACGCGCTGGGCGGGATCATCAACGCGGCGCGGGCCCACGTCCCCATCCTCTTCACCGCGGGGCGGACGCCCCTCACGGAGGGCCCGCTGCCCGGCGCGCGCAACCGCCAGATCCACTGGGCGCAGGAGTCGTTCGACCAGGGGGCGATGCTCCGCGAGTTTGTCAAGTGGGACTACGAGCTCCGGATGGGAGCGCAGGTCGAGACGGTGCTGGACCGCGCGCTGGCCATCGCCACCACGGAGCCCGCCGGGCCCGTCTACGTCAGCCTGCCGCGCGAGGTGCTGGCCGAGCGCGTGGGCGAGCTCGAGTACTTCGAGCCGCCCCGGATGGGCCCCAGCGCCGCGGCCGCGCCGGAGCCGGCCGCCGTCGCCCGCGCC